>CAMWRI010000029.1 GCA_947176585.1 uncultured Porphyromonadaceae bacterium | reverse complement strand
TGACGGGGATGGCAGTGGTTCCGGCGGGCACGTGGCAGTCGGCGAAGAGGTATTCCGTGCCGTCAATTTCGGCCGTGACGGTAATGTGGTCGCCGTTCTTGGATGTGACTTTGAGGCCTGCGGTGGTGGCCATCGAGAAGTCGTGGCCGGCGGCGGGCACACCGAATTCCTTGACGAATTCGCGGTTGTAGTCCTCGGTAGCCGAGATGGTCTGAGGCTCGTCGGCGCTGCATGATGCCAGGGCCACGATCCAGAGCAGCATGAGGAGGTTGAGTGTTTTTTTCATAGGATATAAATATTTCCTAATGCCTCCGGCCCACCAAAAGGCTGATATGGTGATAAATAAAAGCGCGTGAGCCATACCAGTTGCCCGTTCCACCATCAGAGGCTCTGGTAATGCCCATCACTGAAGAACGGACAACGCAGAAGCCTCACGCGGAATATGACTACGCATCAACGCACGGCGCTCCCGCGCCATCCGTCGATAGAATATACATATCCACAAGGCGTCTATCGTTGTCTCAGTCTTGCCAGTGATTGAAATTTACCAGATTTCTGATGGTCAAGAAAGAGCGTCGGATATACGCTTTCGTAATAATTATGTCTGCTACCCTCCCGCTTGGCCCTTGACCGGGGCTTCTGCGAGACGGTCTGCGCCGCAAAGATAGGAAATAATTTTAAATCAAGCAACAGCCACGGCGAAATGCACGATTTTTTGCTATCTTTGCAGGCGTATGATAGTGCGCACGCGATTTGCACCCAAGGGGTATTGCCTGAATCTTTTCGGGCTGTATCTTGCCCGCGATACTTCGTGGATCGACCGCTATGTGGTGAACCACGAACGCATCCACGACGCGCAACAGCGCGAGCTGCTATATGTGGCGTTCTATCTGCTTTATGTGCTGGAATGGATTGTGCGGCTTGTGCAGTATCGCCACCGGCGCAAGGCCTACCGTAATATCTCCTTCGAGCGCGAAGCCTACAGCCACGGCCGCGACCTCTCGTACCTTCCCCATCGCCGCCGCTACGCCTGGCTGCGGTATCTCCGCCCATAAAAAGCGGCAGAAGATCAAAAAGATAGAGAAGTTGTCCTTTTTGGGGGGACAAAAATATCATTATCTGTCCTAAAATTTAGGACAACCGCTAAAGACAATCACCGCTTTAAAAAGTCCATTTAAAGATTTAAAATTGGATTTTAAAAAATAAAGTGCTATTTTTGCATCGAAATCGACAAATTTCAGCCGCTAAATACATGATCCAAGAATTTAGAGTGAAGAACTGCCTGTCTGTTCGCGATGAGCAAGTGCTCAACTTTGTTGCTTCGAGCGACGACACGGCAGAAGATTATTTGGTAGTATCCAAAGGCAACGTGCGCTTGCTTAAGGTGGGACTGATATATGGTGCGAATGCTTCCGGAAAAAGCAACATGCTGCTTGCCCTGGGCTGGCTGATACGCTTTATGGGTGGATGGTTTGACCCGCGGCGCACGGATGTGATGCAGGCACCTTTTCTCCTTAATGAAGAAAGCCGGCTGCAGCCCACCGAAATGGGACTCGTATTCTACATTGGCGATGTGCGATACGAATACTCTATGGTCATAAAGGAGAATACAGTACTGAAAGAGGTGCTTAACCGTTACCCGCTTGGACGCCCTGCTATGGTCTACAGCCGATCGTGGAATGAAGACACCGAATCTTCCGAGATTACCTTCGGAAGCACATTGAAGCTCACCGCCAAGCAGAAAAACACCCTCACCGGTGTAACTCTGCCCCACACCTCGGTGATAGCGGCCTACATCAACAACAATATTGAGCGAAATGAGGTGTTTGACGAGCTCAAGAAATATCTGCGCCGCCAAATTCTGCCTGTGGCCACGGCGAATTCAAAGCTGGAGAAATTCTGCAACGGACTGATGAAAATGATTCCAAGTCTGAAGGAATTCGTGATCAAGGTTTTATCGCAGGCCGATTTCAACATTTCAGACCTGACCATTGAGGAGCAGAAAACAGAGTTGCCCGAGGAAGTGTGGAAAGAGCTCCAGAGTCTGTCGGATTATATTGAAAATCCGCCGGACCGCACTCTGACTGAAGATATGCTTTTTTTCGAGCACTCGGTACTAAATTTCAAGCAGCAGCTACCCATAGACCTGGAGTCGGCGGGCACTAATCGCATGTATGGGCTGGCTGCGATATTGTACCTGTTGCTACACTCGGGGGCGGTCATGCTCTCCGATGAAATCGAAACTTCGCTGCACTACGATCTGGTACGTTATTTTATTATGCTCTTCCTACTCAACTCCGACGACAGCCAGCTGATATGCACTACCCACAGTCTTCTGTTGCTCGATGAGCCGTTTGTGCGCCGAGACTGCATCCATATTTGCCGTAAGGACAGCGCAGGCGCTACGGAAGTTGTAAGGGCTTCCGAGTTCGGCCTCCGTAAAGACGTGTCGATTCTCACGGCATACCGTGAAGGCAAACTTGGCGGCATACCCAATCTGGGGGGCATGATTCTTTAACATTCACCCATGGATATTCGCGCCACAAGATTCACAGTAAAAATTTTCGGAGAAGGCCTCACCGAATGGTACTACTTCGACAAACTGCGTTCGAAAAGGTTGTTTTCTTTCGCTCTCGACCCGGGATTTCCGACCAAGAGCCGCAGCAGCTATAAAAAGCGCCTGCCACTCATAGACAAGGAGCTCGCGAAACCCGCCGATGAGCGCGCCAATCTCCTGGTGCTCATCACTGACCTCGACAACATAGTGAACGACCCGTCGCAATACAAGGAGTATCAAAAGGACAAAGAACGCTATGAGGCGCAGGGAGTGGTTTTTATTGAAAGTCACCCTTGTATTGAACTGTGGTTCATGTATCATTTCGACAGCCGTTACGAAAAGACCAACTTCGCAACCTACGACGAGATAAAGGACCCCCTGCGGAAACATCTGCCCGGATACGACAAATCCAAAGCATATTACACAGGCAACGTGACATTCCGGAATGCCATCATCGAATCATATTCCCTCCGTGCTAATGCAGCATGCATGGCAGAGGCATCGCGCAGGTATCCGGCAGCCTATGGTGAGATATCCAACCACACCAACCTGCATCAGCTGGTGGTGTTTCTGCACATGATGCAATTCTGCTACACGCTTGCCGACTATCTGCGTTCAATCGTTCACTCCTCATTCTCGGTAGAACCGGATGTAAAGAACCTCGAGAAAATCAATATCTGCGTAAACGGCAATTTTTTAATTTCTCTCAAAGCCGAGCGCGGCGAGATAACGTGCAAAGCGGGAACAGAACCGGTGAGTGTGCCTCTTGGTTTTGATTTCAGAGACTGCAGTGCGGAGCTGAATGGATTTTTTAAAACATTGGCGACAACAGTGAGCTACATTGTTGCCCAAAACCTCCAATAGCCTATATCGCACTGTTTTCGGCACAAAAGTGATTTTTCGGGGATTTTTTGCATGTAGTTCGATTTTTATTGCTAATTTTGGGGCTGCGCCTTGTGCGTAAAACACTTAAAAAGCAAATATGGAAACGAACGAATCCTCCTTGAGCGCCCTTAACGCCGAGGAAATCCTCACCCCGGCACCCGAAACCGGTGCCGAAGCACCCGACGGAGCTGCAGAAGTTGCCGCCGAGATGGAAATGACTGAAGCTATCGAACAGGAAGACGCCGCCGAACATTCCCGGCGCCCTGCCACGGCAGAAGAAGTGATAGCCGCCGCATGCGATATTCTGGCACGCGAGGCATCTGAAATCACAAGCGACGATGTGCGCCGCCTGCGCTCTGCCTGGAACATGCTGCGCCCCTCGGCTCCGGCCGACGGTGAGGGCGAGGAGCCAGATGCGCAGGCTGTGGCGGAAGCAGTGAAGCAGGAGGAGATGTTTGCTGCCATTCTCACCCAGATACGCGACAAGAAGGCTTCGTGGACGGCGCAGCTCGAGGCTCAGCGCGCGGCCAATCTTGAGCGAAAGAACGCCATCATCGCCGAAATCAACGCTCTGGCCGAAGACACCGACAACGTGAACCGCACCTTCCCTCGCTACCGCGAGCTGCAGGACGAGTTCAACGCCATAGGCGCCGTGGAGCCCACGGAGGAGACGGCCGTGTGGAAGCGATTCCAGGACGCCCGCGAGCACTTCAGCGACAACCTCAAAATCAACAAGGAACTGCGCGACTACGACTTCAAGAAGAACCTCGACACAAAGACCCTGCTGATATGCGAGGCCGAGAAGCTGGCCGACGAGATGGACGTGATCACGGCCCACCGCCGCCTCCAGGAACTTCACGAGAAGTGGCGTCAGGCCGGCCCGGTGGCCAAGGAACTGCGCGATGAGATCTGGGACAAGTTCCGCACGGCGAGTGCCGTGGTGAGCAAGCGCTACCAGGCCCACTTCGAGGAGCGTAAGGCCAAGGAAGCCGAGGCTGAGGGCGCCAAGGAAGCGCTGTGTGTGGCCGTTGAGGCTATCGACACCGCCGCGCTCTCCGGATTCAACGCATGGGAAAAGGCCACGGCCACAATCCAGGAGCTGCAACAGAAGTGGCGCGAGCAGGGCTTTGCATCGCGCCGCGCCAACCGCGAGCTCTTTGCCCGCTTCCGCGCAGCATGCGACAAATTCTTCGCAGCAAAGGCTGAATACTTCCGCGACACCCGCGAGCAACTGGCCGCCAACCTGGCTGCCAAGACCGCGCTTGCAGATGAGGCCGAGGCCCTGAAAGACAGCACGGAGTGGACCAAAGCGGGCGCACGATTTGTGGAGATGCAGCAGCAGTGGCGCACGATAGGCCCGGTGGCCAAGCGCCACAGCGATGCCGTGTGGCGCCGCTTCATGGATGCCTGCAACCATTTCTTCGAGTGCAAGAAGAAGGCCGGAAGCGGCAAGCGAAGCGAGGAAAACGCCAATCTCGAGGCCAAGCGTGCCCTGATCGAGCGCCTGCAGGCACTTAGCGCCGATGCTCCCCGCGCCGAGCTCCAGGCCGCCATCAAGGCTATCCAGGACGAATGGCAGACCATAGGCCACGTGCCTTTCCGCGAGAAAGACAAGATCTACGACCAGTACCGCGCATGTCTCGACAATCTGCGCGACGGTATCAGCAACAACCGCCGCCGCGAGCGTCGCGAGCAGTTTGCCGCAGCTGTGGCCGGCATGGAGGGAGATGCGGCATCGAAGGAACGCGACCGCCTGGCACGCATCGTGGAAGCCAAGCGCTCCGAACTGCGCACCCTGGAGAACAATCTGGGCTTCCTGAATGCCAAGAGTAAGAGCGGCAACTCGCTCCTGCGCGGCTTTGAGGAAAAGATCGAGCGTCTGAAGGCCGACATAGCCGAGATGACCGAGCAGCTGAAGACACTCGCCAAGTAAACAAAACAATCATACACAAACTTCACAGCAGGCCCGACACTCGCCGGGCCTGCTGAAACAAAGAGCCAATGATTCAACCGGGATACGTCGCCCGCGGGCGCTACATACCGCTGCTGTTTGCCATAGCCGATGTGGCTGTGGTGAACGCGCTGTTTGTGGCGCTGTGCCTGATATGTCCGGGAATAGCCGCCGGGGGCAGCTGGCATCTGCCGGCGCTGCTGGTGAATCTGGCGCTCGTGCCGGAGCTGTGGTGGGGACTCCGCCGCAGTCTGTGGCGCGCGCTGCAGCTTGATGTGGTCACCCGTCAGGCGCTGAGCGATACGGCTCTGCACGCCCTGTTCTTCATCTCGCTGCTGGCTATCGCCGCCCCCGGCCGTATCTCGGCCCGCGAGCTGGCCATTTTCTACAGCATGATGTTCGGAGGCATGCTGGTGCTCCGTCTATCGTCGCGCGCCTATCTGAAGCACTACCGCCGCCGCGGTCGCAGCTACGCGCGCGTGGTGATAGTGGGCGCCACCACCACCGGCGAGCGATTCGCCGCCGAGCTGAGCCGCGACGCCGGCTACGGCTACCGCCTGCTGGGCTTCTTCGACGACCACTGCCCCGAGGGCTTCAAAGGCAAGTATCTGGGACGCCTCGACGAGCTCGAAGCCTTCATAGCCCGCGAGCGCGTGCATCAGGTGTTCTATTGCGGCAGCGGTAGCGGAAGCACCGACGGCCAAAGAGCCGCCGAGGTGCTGAGAGTGGCCGACGACGCCGGCGCCGAATTCTTCTTCGTGCCACGCCTGTCGCGCTACGTGCAGCGCGATTTCGACCTCATGACCGTGGGCACCATGACCGTGATGGCCGTGAAGCGCAATCCGCTTAAGTCGCCGGTGAACCGCGCCGTGAAGCGCCTCTTCGACTTTGCAGTAAGCTCCGTATTCCTGTGCCTGTATCCGCTCATCTACCTGCCGGTGGCAATCGCCATCAAGATGTCGTCTAGCGGCCCCGTATACTTCAAGCAGCAACGCACCGGGTATCATGGCCGCACCTTCACCTGCCTAAAATTCCGCACCATGCGCAGCAGCGGCGACGCCGACAAGCGCCAGGCCACTGCCGGCGACCCGCGCGTGACCCGAATAGGGGCATGGCTGCGGCGCACGAGCATCGACGAGCTGCCTCAATTCATAAATGTGTGGCGCGGAGACATGTCGATAGTGGGTCCGCGGCCCCACATGCTCAAGCACACCGACGACTACAGCAAGCTCATCGGCCGCTACATGGCGCGCCATGCCGTGAAACCAGGTATCACCGGCTGGGCGCAGGTGAACGGACTGCGCGGCCCCACAGACGAGCTCTGGAAAATGGAGCGACGCGTTGAGGCCGACGTGTGGTATATCGAGCACTGGACACTGCTGCTGGATATGAAAATAATGGTGCGCACCGTAATAAATGCTTTCGCCGGCGAGGAAAATGCTTTGTAGCCGCGCCATAAGACTACTGCGTGCGGCGACGCTCGCCATTGCGGCGGCTTTGCCTGGAAGCGCGCGCGTGCATGCTGCGCCACAGCTGCCCGAGACCGAGCTGTCGTGGAAAAACGTGTCGGTGGACGGCAAGAAAGTGGCCGTATTCTGCATCCTGCGCGACAGCCGCGGCCTGATGTGGATGGGCACCAACAATGGCCTATTCTTCTACGACGGAGCTTCCACCCATGCCATGGGGCGGCAGGAACTCGCCGGCTCGCAGGTGCACGCGCTGGCCGAGATGGACGGCAAGCTGTATGTGGGCAGCAACAACGGCCTGCGCATATTCGACTACGCCACCGGCACATTCTCCGACGCCGGCAAATATCCGCCGCGGGAGATACGCACCCTGACGCCCGTGGATAAAGAACTGTGGATCGGAGGCTTGAACGGCATATATGTGCTTGACCCCTCGAGCGACGAGCTGAGGGACGTGTCGGGCGGTCTGCCGCACCGGTCGGTCTATTCCATCCTGCGCGACAGCCGCGGCATAGTATATGCCGGAACCTACAGCGGCCTGGCCCGCTGGAACGGGCGCGCCGGTTCATTCGAGCCCGTGGAAGTGCATGGCGGAACCGAAGCGATGCCCCGCGTGTTCTTCGCCAACTGCCTGCTTGAAGACAGCGACCATGAGAGCATCTACGTGGGCACCGAGGGCGCGCTATACCGCTACTTGCCGGCGACCGACAGCTGGGAAAGGATCACAGCCGTGGACCGCAACAATATCAAAAGCATGGCCCACGGCGACCACGGTCACATCCTGATAGGAACCGACAACGGCGTTTTTGACCTGGCGGGCGACAGCGCCCGGCACTACCGCCACAACTCGCGGCGAGAGCTGAGCCTGGCTGACAACGAGATATGGTGCATATTTGCCGACGGAGACCATAACGTGTGGGCCGGACATGAGCGCGGCTTTTCGATAGCCGCCAACTCGGCGTCGATACGCACGATCAAGCTCAGTGACCTTGTGAACTCAGGCGAAGGCAACGACATCTACTCCATCTACCGCGACAGCCGCGACGGGCTCTGGCTCACCGGCTCCAACGGCGCCATACACCTGGCCCCGGATGCGGCGCCGCAGTGGTACCGCCACGACGGCGGGCCCCATCCACTGTCGCACAACCGCATACGCGACGTACACGAAGACGAGCGCGGCGACATGTGGTTTGCCACCGACGGAGGTATAAACCGTTTCAACCGCGAGCTGGACAGATTCGATGTTTTTCATGTGACAGACAGCGCCGGCGAGCATAATTCAAATTGGGTCTATGCCATCGTGGACGACGGCGACTACTACTGGCTGGGCGGCTTCCTGAGCGGCCTGCAGCGGGTGCGGAAATCACGATTCGCTCCGGGAGGCGCCACAATTGCCGCCGACCGGTCCCTGAACTCCGAATCGCCCGGCACGCGGCTGCGCAACGACCTCGTGAACAACGTGGAGAAAGACCGCGAAGGCAAGTTGTGGGTTCTGCTGTTCCGCGACAGTCTGATCACGCGCTACGACCCGGCTACAGGCTCAAGCACCGGGTTCAACATCCGCGCGCTCGCGGGCGAATACCCAAACTGCATGACGCAGGACGCCGCCGGGCGAATCTGCTGCGCCTTCAGCGGCGGCCTGATCGTGATCGACACCGAGGGCAACCACCGCACCGTGCGCTTCCCGAACACCGGGAGCGACGAATCCATCCTGGCCATGGGCCGAGTGGGCAACGGCGTGTGGGTATCGACGCAGAGCAACGTGTGGAGCATCGACACCAATACGGGAGAATCCACGCTGCTGCCTATCCCGCAGAAATCCTACACAGCCATATACGAAGATCCCGGCCGGGGCAAAGTATATTTGGGCGGTTCCGACGAAATTCTCGAGGTGGACGTTGCCAGCCTGGCAGTGGACAGCGATTTCAAGACCATAAAAATCGTGCTCGACGACCACGACGGGCGCCTCGACCTATCAGACCTCATGAGCGGCTCCCGCGGACTCACCATCCCCTACGGAGGCAGTTTCACTCTCGTGGTGGGCACGCTCAACTACTCGCCGGAGGCCGTGCAGCGCTACATGTATAAACTCACCGGCAGCGATGATGACAACGACCCGGAGCAAGGATGGATAGTGCTGCCGGAAGGAGCCAACACCATCACATTCTCCGATCTCAGGATGGGGCACTACAACGTGCTTGTGAAGATACTCGGTTCGGACGCTCCGCCGGCTGTGATTCCGCTCACGGTGCGTCCGCCGGGCGCTCTATCGTGGTGGGCGATATGCCTGTATGCCATGCTTGCCGCGGGTGCCGTGTTCTGGCTTGTGTGGTATTTCCGCCGCAAAAACACCCGGGCCTTCCGAGAGCAGGAACGCCAGGCCGCGCTGGAGAATGTGGAGCGCAAGCTGTCTTTCCTTTCCACCATATCCCACGACCTGAAGACGCCGCTGTCGATGATTCTCGGGCCAGTGAGCATGCTCAAGGAACGCACATCCGATCCTGCGAGCCGCCGCAGCCTGGAGACCGTCTACGACAACGCCGTGCGACTCAACAACATGATACACCGCACCCTCGAGCTGCAACATCTTGAAGATACGGGCGAAAACCTGCTGATAGTGTCGACGCTCGATGTGGTGGAATTCTGCCGCGGGGTGTTCGACGTGTTCAAGGAAAACAACCCGTCGAAGAATTTTGTGTTTCATGCATCCATGACTCCTATATATATAGAGGCCGATGCCGTGAAACTCGAATCCGTGATCACCAACCTGCTGTCCAATGCCTGCAAATACTCCGACGACGGCGCCACCATCTCGTGCGGCATCGTGCGCAAAGGCGACAACGTGGAGATTGTGGTGTCCGACGACGGCCTGGGAATCGCCGAAATCGACCAGCCGCTGGTGTTCCAGCGCATGTTCAGGGCTCCGTCCACGTCCAAGATGCGCGACGGCACCGGCCTGGGGCTGTATCTGATCAAGCGCTATATCGAGCTTATGGGGGGAACCATCGAGCTGTATAGCCGCGAAGGCCAGGGCACAGCTTTCGTGGTGGAGCTGCCGGCAGCAGCCGACAGTGCGTGCGCCAAGCTTCCGCAGGAGCCCGCACGCGATCCCGCACTCGCCAGAGTGCTCATAGTGGAAGACAACCAGCAGATCGCCGATTTCATAGCCGACATTCTGGGCAACAAATACACCACACAGCGCGCCGACAACGGACGCACGGCATTGTCAATAGCGGCATCGTTCGTGCCGGATATAATCGTGGCCGATGAAATGATGCCGGTGATGACCGGGCTCGAGATGGTGAAACAGATGAAGCAGAATCCGCGCCTCGCCGCCATTCCCATTATCATGCTCACGGCCAAGACCGACAACGCCACCGAAAACAAAAGCATCAAACTGGGCATAGACATGTTCATGGCAAAGCCCTTTGAACCGCACGCCCTGCTGGGACGCATAGAGCAACTGCTGAAATCACGCACCGAGATAAAAGAAAAGCTGCGCATCCAGGCCATCGCAGAGGCCGAGGCCAAACCTATCGAGGCCGAATCCGTAACGGAAAAGGCCCTGGCAAAGATTGCCCGGACCATAGAGGAAAACATCTCGGACCCGGACCTGAACGTGAACATGCTGTGCGCGAAGAGCGACATCCCCAACAAGCAGTTGTATCGCCTGATCAAGAAATATATGGGACTATCGCCGCTCGACTATATACGCAGCGTGAGGCTGCAGAAAGCAGCTGTGCTCCTGAGCCAGAACCGCTTCACGGTGGCCGAGGTCAGCTATATGGTGGGATTCAAGACTCCATCGTATTTCGCCAAATGTTTCCAGAGCCAATACGGCGTGAAACCGAGCGAGTACCGCAGCGACGACACCACTGCGTAGCGCCATGCGCGGCAGTTTTTTTGCCCTCGTGGAAAAAATGTTGCATTGATTGTCCGATTTCTTATTGTACCTTTATATTATAGGTGCTAATTTTGCGCCTGTTATAACAAGCCATTGAAAAACAAAACAACCATAAAAACACATGCTATGAACAATGCAATCGGCAAAACCGAAAAGAGGCTGAGATGGTGGGCCACACTGCTCGCCCTGCTTCTTATTCCCGTTTCGGCCTATGCGCAGACACAGCGCACCGTGACGGGTACCGTGACCGACGAGACCGGCGAGCCCCTGATAGGCGCGTCAGTCAAAGTGGTGGGCCAGTCGATAGGCGTGGCCACCGACATCGACGGCCACTACCTCATCAAAGTGCCCGAAACCTCGCACCAGCTCACCTTCTCCTACGTGGGCTACAACAACCTCACGGCCGACATCACCGGCGACGTGCTGGACGTGACTCTCACGCCCAACAGCGAATCGCTCGACGAAGTGGTGGTGATAGGTTATGGCGTGCGCAAGAAAGACGACCTCACGGGTGCCATCTCCAGCGTGAGCGAGAAAGACTTCAACAAGGGTATGATATCGTCGCCCGAAGAACTCATCAACGGCAAAATAGCCGGTGTGCAGATCACGAGCGCCGGCGGATCGCCCAACTCCGGCAGCACCATCCGCGTGCGCGGCGGCGCTTCGCTCAATGCCTCAAACGATCCTCTGATCGTGCTCGACGGCGTGCCCATGGAAGTGGGCGGCTCGATCAACGGCAGCGGCAACTTCCTGAGCCTGATCAACCCCAATGATATCGAGAGCATGACCATCCTCAAGGACGCATCTTCCACGGCCATCTACGGTTCGCGCGCCTCCAACGGTGTAATCATCATCACCACAAAGAAAGGCTCTGGCGACGGCGTGAAGGTGTCGTTCTCCACCACCAACTCGATATCGACCAAGACGCGAGTGGCGCAGAATCTGGGCTACGACGAGTTTATCGACGCAGTGCGCCGCTTCGGCACCACCGCGCAGAACACCCTGCTCGACGAAGGCATATCCTTATATGGCGCCCGCACGGACTGGAACGACGAAATCTACCGCACGGCATTCGGCACCGACAACAACATAAGCGTGGGCGGCCGCGTGGGCTTCCTGCCTTTCAGAGTGTCGATCGGTGCGATGGATCAGAACGGCATACTCCACACCGACAACGCTCAGCGCTATACGGCCAACGTAAACCTCACGCCGTCGTTCTTTGGTGATCATCTGCGCGTGAATCTCTCGGCCAAGGGCACCTATTCCAAGAGCCGCTTCGCCAACACCGGAGCAGTGTGGAACGCCATGGCCTACGACCCTACACGCCCGGTCTACGACCCCGAGAGCATCTTCGGAGGCTTCTATGAGGTGATCGACAACTCGGGCCGTCCCGCCCAGGGTGCCATAGCCAACCCCATGGCCATGCTCATGCAGTCGAGCTACAAATCAAGCGTCAAGCGCATAATAGGCAATGCCGACGTGGACTACCGCCTGCACTTCCTGCCTGAGCTGCGCGTGCATCTCACCGGCGCCTACGATTATTCCACCGGCCACACCGACAACTACGTGCCCGCCGAGAACTTCAGCCAGTTCAGCAACGGCGGTCAGGACTACCGCGTGGGTCCGCAGAAGAACTACAACCGCCTGTTCACGGCATATGCCAACTACAACAAGGACTTCGACGCAATACATTCCAACGTGGACGTGACCCTCGGTTACGACTACCAGCACTGGAAATACACCATCCCCTCCTACGACGTGAAGAACGTGGCCGGCGATGTGACCTCGACCTCTCCCGCCGTGGACGAGCGCCACAACCTGCAATCCTACTATGGCCGACTTAACTACACGTTCATGAACCGCTATCTGCTCACTGCCACATTCCGCCGCGACGGTTCATCGCGCTTCGCCAAGGACAACCGCTGGGGCACATTCCCCTCGGCCGCTCTGGCATGGCGCGTGTCGCAGGAAGACTTCTGGCAAGGTATCGCAGGCGTGATGAACGACTTCAAGATCCGCGCCTCCTACGGTGTGACCGGCCAGCAGGACGGCATAGGCAACTATCTGTTCATGCCCTCCTACACCATTTCGCTGCCCGGAGCATACTATCCCGTGGGCACGCTGGTACCCACCTACCGCCCGGAAGCATATAACGACCGCCTGAAATGGGAAACCACCAAATCGTGGAACTTCGGTATCGACTTCGCATTCATGAACAACCGCATCCACGGCACGGCCGACTTCTACACCCGCCGCACCGAGGATCTACTGGCCACTGTGCCCGTGCCCGCCGGTACAAACTTCACCCGCGAGATGCTCATGAACGTGGGCAACATGTCGAGCAAAGGCGTGGAGCTGGCAATCAACGCCAATATCATCAACACCCGCGACTGGAACTGGACCGCCACGTTCAACGCCACCTGGCAGCGCGTGCGTATCACCAACCTTACGCTCAATCCCGAATCACCCAGCCCGGACACCCCCGTGGGCTGGATAGAATCGACTCCCATCCAGGTGTTCTCCACGGATTATGCTCCGTACAGCTACTTCCTGTACAAGCAGCTTTACGATGCCGAGACCGGCCTGCCGGTGGAGGGTGTGTATGCCGACCTCAACGGCGACGGCATCATCAGCGACGCCGACCGCTATCACTGCCACAGCCCCCTGCCCGACTGGATCTTCGGGTTCAGCACTTCGCTCAATTATAAGAAGTGGACCCTGTCTACATCACTGCGCGCCAACGTGGGCCAGTATCTCTACAACGGCTCCGCGGCCAACATGGGCGCATGGGAGTGCACCACATGGAGCGCCGGACAGATCAACAACCTGAACGCTTCGTTCCTGGAGACGCAATTCCGTCACCGCCAGTACATGAGCGACCACTACCTGCAGAACGCCTCGTTCCTGCGCATGGACAACCTGCAGCTCACCTACGACTTCGGCCGCGTGTACCGCAGTCTTAACGTGCACGTTTCGGCAATGGTGCAGAACGTGTTCACCGTGACCAAGTACAAGGGCGTAGACCCCGAAGTGGCCAACGGCATAGACAACTCGGTGTATCCGCGTCCGCGCACATTCTCTCTCACCGTGGGTCTCAACTTCTAATACTACACAGCCATGAATATAGTTAAAAACATACTGTTCAAGACTTTCGCCGCCGGTGTGCTGCTCGCAGCCTCTATGTGCACGCCTTCCTGCACCGACGACCTCAACCAGTCACCTCACACCGGATTCACATCCGAGATGGTATATTCGTCGGTCGACGGCTACCGCTCGGTTCTCGCCAAGATATACGGCGCATACACCCTCGTGGGCCAGGAAAAGGGCGGGGGCGCGGACATATCGTCGTACAGCGGCTACGACCTCCTGCGCTGCCTTTTTGTGCTCCAGGAAGGCCCCACGGATGAATGCGCGTTCCGCTGGCTCTCGGGCGACAATCTCTATGCCGTGGCCTACATGCAGTGGGATGCCTCCGACCCCGGCGTAAGCGACGTGTACTACCGTCTCTACTACTCCATCGCAGTGGTGAACGAGTTCCTGCGTCACACCGATGATGCTTCCATTTCCGGCTTTGACGCAGCCACGCAGGACATCATACGCGGTTATGCCGCCGAAGCCCGCTTCGTGAGGGCTCTTGACTATTGGTTTGTGCTCGACCTCTACGGCAAAGGCCCGTACGTGGACGTGAACACGCCCACCACCGCATTCACCCCCGAGGCCTATGACTCTAAAAAACTCTTCGAATACATCGAGAGCGAACTCAAAGACCTTGAGGAACTGCTGCCCGACACCAACGACTACGGCCGCGCCGACAAGGCCACCGCATGGGCTCTCGCAAGCCGTCTGTATCTCAACGGCGAGGTGTACACCGGCACGAGCTATGCCACCGAGTGCATAGACGCTTGCAAGAAAATAACCGGTACGGGACGTTTTTCGCTCGAAGCTGATTTCGCCAAGCTCTTCAACGCCGACAACCACAAGCGCACCAATGAGATTATCTACGGCATCTATGCCGACGGCGAAAACGCCATGACCTGGGGCTCCGGCACCAATCTGGTGCACGGCTCGTGCGGCAGCGACAACTCGCAGGATCCCACCAAATACGGTATCAAGAGTGGCTGGGGTAACTACCGCGTGCGCGGCGAATATGCCGAGCTTTTCGGCGATGTGGCTTCAAGCACCGACGGCCGATGCCTGCTATGGACCGACGGCCAGAACCAGTACTTCGACACCTCTCTGGACGACGGCACCTGCGGCTACCACTCCGAGAAATGGACCAATCTTACCGACGAGGGCGAAATGTCCGGCGATCCCGCCACCGGCGGTGCCAACACCGACTTCCCGATGTTCCGTCTTGCCGAAATTTATCTGAACTGCGCAGAGGCTGTGCTCCGCGGTGGTTCCGGAATGAGCCGCGGCGAAGCGCTTGAGCTGGTGAACGCTGTGCGCACCCGCGCATATGGCGACGAGAGCGGCAACATCTCCGATGCCCAGTTCAATCTCGACTTCATCCTCGACGAGCGCGGTCGCGAGATGCTTTATGAAAATGTGCGCCGCACGGATCTGGTGCGCCACGGCAAGTTCACCACGGCCGCCTATGTCTGGCAGTGGAAGGGCGGCGTGGCAGCAGGACGCGCAGTGGATTCGCGCTACAACCGCTACCCCATCCCGGCCAGCGAAGTATCGGCCAACCCCAACCTGTCTAACCCCGAATACTAATACCCGATGAATATCAGCAAATCGCTTCTACCGTGCGCCGCGCTGCTGGCTGCCGCCATGCTGGGCGCCTGCGACAACGATAGAGATATAATATACATCAACGAGCCCGACGATATCGTGCTGGGTGGCACCGAAGGCGACATCGTGCTCCGCGCCGACGCTCTGGACGCGCTCGCCCTCACGCTGTACTGGAACGACAACGGCACGCTTTCCACCAGCGATGTGCGCGTGGAGGCTCCCCAGAACGTGATCAGCAACACCATAGAGCTGGCATCCGATGCCGCGTTCACAAACAAGACCGAAATAAGCGTGGATGCTGGCGTGTATGAGTATCAGTTCACCACCCGCGACCTCAACGGCTATCTGTCGAAGCTGGGATTCCAGCCCGAGCAGAGCTCGCCGCTTCATGTGCGCATCGGAGGCCGCGTGGCCGACAATCTCGCGCCCAAATACTCGCAGGTGCTCACGGTGAATGTAACGCCCTACCATATCGACACCACCACAGGCATGTATCTCAACACCTCGATGGAACAGATCCACGAGCTGTACAGCGCCGGCGACGACGGTGTGTACTGCGGCTTCATCGGCGCAGGTGCATGGGAGAACTGGTGGCTGCGCGAAGGCGACGGCACCACATGGGGCAACGATGGCGTGAGCGGAACTCCGTTCGTGATCTCATCGGCCTCCACATCGTGGAATTTCTGGTATCCCGGTGTTTCGGGCTGCTACTATACCGTGGTGAACACTCCCAAGAACGAATGGACAGCTCTGCTGGTGGAGTCGCTCGCTGTGGGCGGCGATCTGGAAGGCGAGATGACCTACGACCGCAAGGCCAACCAGTGGTCGATGCACATCGCAGGTGGCAATGGCACCGCCGTGATCACCATCACCGGCTCCGGCAAGCAGTACAACGCAGCCACCGGCACCGATGATGCCGCCGCCATAGCCACACCCGTGGCATTCTCCGGCGATGCATCAGCTCTCGATTTCACCGCCGGCTCCATATACGTGGCGCTTCCGGGCGGAGAGTGCGACCTGATTCTCGACCTCAACAATCCCCGCGCCTGGACCCTCACCACGGGCACCGTGGAAGCACCCGTAGCCGGTCCGGCCGAGACAATCTGGGTTGTGGGTCACAACGACGGTATCACAGGAGGCTGGAACTTCGACTCGTGGCTGCGGCTCTACAACGAAGACAACGCATGCTACGGCGGCGTTCTCGACATCAACTCGCTTTGGGGCTACAAACTCTATAAGGAAGAAGGCAACTGGGAGGAATTCTGGGGCATGGCCGAAGGCGGCAACGGCCTTGAAGGCAAGCTGCTGGCCAACGACGGCGAAAACATATGGGCTCCCGATCCGGGCCTGTATGTGGCCGACGTGTCGCTCTCCGGTCTCACCTACAAGCTCACCCTCGTGAACACCGTACACTATACCGGCCTGAACGACGACTGGAGCCTTACTCCCATGACGGCCACTGAGGTGCCCGGCGTGTACACCGCCACTGTGACAAAGAGCGCCAACACCCCATGGGGCGTGAAGGCCGTAATCAACGAAAACTGGAATATCGCCTTCGGCGGCGGCAACGGCGTACTGCGGCTGCACCAGGACGGCTTCGACGGCGACAATGATCTTGAGAACGGCACGTACACCCTTACTGTTAACCTGTGCGAAGGCACATACTCTTACTCGAAATGAAACAGAAAATAATGAATATAATGGCCGCCGGTGCCATGCTCATGGCCTGCGGCTGCACTGAGGAAAGCCCAGTGACGGTACATCCCGAAGGCTGGGAGCCCGCCACGACGGTGATCGACCGCAGCAAATTCGCCCATGGCGCGGATGTGAGCTGGGTGACCGAGCTCGAGCACAAGGGCTACACCTTCGCCAACGAAGCGGGCACTGAAAAGGAATGCATGGAGCTGCTGCGCGACGATTGCGGGGTGAATGCAATCCGCCTGCGCGTGTGGGTCAACCCCGAGCAGGGCTGGAACGACATACACGACGTCGTGGTCAAGGCACGCCGTGCCAATAATCTGGGCCTGCGCGTGATGATCGACTTCCACTTCTCCGACACCTGGGCCGATCCGGGTGCGCAGATCACACCTGCCGCCTGGGCCGAAATGGACCTGACGCAGCTCAAGGAGGCTATGGCCGCCCACGTGGATGAAATGCTGAGCGCCCTGAAACAAGTGGGCGTGGAGCCGGAATGGGTGCAGATAGGCAACGAGACCCGCGGCGGCATGATGCTGCCCCTGGGCGACCTTGACGCCCACTTCGCAGAACTCGTGGACAACGGCTATGCAGCCGTGAAGGCAGTGTTCCCCGAAGCCAAGGTTGTGGTACACCTTGACTGCGGTGATCAGCTGTGGCTCTACACCCGCATGTTCGACAAGCTGAAGACTGCCGGAACGCGCTACGACGTAATAGGCATGTCGCTATACCCCGACCCCTCCAACTGGAGCAAGACCGTGGACGACTGCCTGAAGAACATCTCTACCCTGGCCACCACCTATGGCAAGCGCCTGGTGATCGCCGAAGTGGGAATGGACTACCGCGAGGCTGACACTGCTGACGCAATGATGCGTAGCCTCTATGCCGGCTGCACGGCTTCCGGCGTGGTGGACGGCATATTCTGGTGGGAACCTGAAGCTCCGGCCGAAGAAGGCTACACGAAAGGATGCTTCGACAACGGGCACCCCACGAAAGCACTGGATGTGTTCAAGGAAAACATCTGATGCAACCATGAGAAAATTCATAGCAATGGCCGTTCTGGTGCTCGCCTGCATGGCAGGCGGGCACCGGGCCCTGGCCTTGAAGCCGGGCTTTGCCAAAGGCGCCGACGTGAGCTGGCTCACGCAGATGGAAGCCGAGGGACGTGTATTCTGCACGCCGGATTCCGCCCATCGCCCGATGGAATGTATGCAGCTGCTGCGCGACCACTGCGGAGTGAACGCTATCCGCCTGCGCGTGTGGGTCAACCCCGAGCAGGGCTGGAACGGTATAGAGGATGTGGTGGCCAAGGCCGTGCGCGCCCGTGATCTGGGAATGAGGGTCATGATTGATTTTCACTTCTCCGACACGTGGGCCGACCCGGGGCATCAAGTGATGCCTGCAGCATGGACCTCGCTGGAGCAGCCGGAACTGGAGCAGGCAGTGGGCGCCCACGTGGAGGAAACGCTCATGGCCCTGAAGGCAGCCGGAGTGGAACCGGAGTGGGTGCAAATAGGCAACGAGACCACTCCGGGCATGATGCTGCCGGCAGGGTCGGTAGACAACCCCGTGCAGCTCACCGCGCTTAACAACGCCGGCCACGATGCGGTGAAGAAGGTATTCCCTGAGTGCATCACTATCGTGCATCTCGACGGCGGCAACTTCCGCGAGCCCTACGACCGGATGTTCGACCTGCTTGAAGCCAACGGCGGGCGCTACGACATGATTGGCATGTCGTTATACCCCTATTGGGCCCAGATGGCCGGCGAGACCGGAGGCTGGACCAAGGTGGCCGTGGACTGCATAGCCAACATCGCGCATCTCAAGAAAAAGTATGGCAAACCGGTGATGATATGCGAGATAGGCATGCCCTACGACGAGGGCGAAACTTGCCGTCAGTTGATCGAGGCAATGATGGCCACCGATGTTGAGGGCATATTCTACTGGGAGCCTGAGGCTCCGGCCGGCTACAACGGCGGCTACACCCTGGGATGCTTCGACAATGACGCACCCACTGTGGCGCTGGACGCATTCAAGACCGAATAATATCGTACAGACAGTTTCCAATGAACAAATATATCCTTACACTGGCAATAGCGCTCTCAGGCGCTATTGCCTTCAACATGCAAGCCGGGCGCACCACCACAACGCTGCACAAGGGCTGGGAATTCACGAAAGGACGACCCGATGCTGCTACGGAGTGGCAAAAGGTGAGCGTGCCCCACGACTGGGCCATCTACGGGCCATTCGACCGCGCCAACGACTTGCAGGTGGTGGCCGTGGAGCAGAACGGCGAAACGGAAGAAACGGAGAAAACCGGACGCACGGGCGGTCTGCCTTTCATCGGACAGGGCACGTACCGCACCACGATTGAGGTGCCCGACACCGCAGGGCGCGCCATTACCCTGCTCTTCGACGGAGCCATGAGTAATGCCTGCGTGAAGATGAACGGCCGCGAAGTGGCCATGTGGCCCTATGGCTATAATTCTTTCTACGTGGATCTCGGCGATGCAGTGAGCCCCGGCAGCAACGAGCTGGTGGTGGAGCTCGAGAACTTCGAGCGCGCATCAAGGTGGTATCCCGGCGCAGGCCTGTACCGCAACGTGCATCTGATCGACACGCACCGCGTGCACATCCCCGTGTGGGGTACGTATATCACCACGCCTAAGGCCGATACTGAGGAAGCATCGGTGCATCTGGAGATGGAGATTGCGGGTGCAAGAGCAGGAGAGCGCGTGGATGTGACCACCGACATTGTGGCTCCCGACGGCAGCGTGGTGGCAAGCAACGCATCGCAATACGTGGCCCGCGGGCAGAAGTTCTCGCAGAATTTTCTCGTGAACGCCCCTCAATTGTGGAGCCCGGAGAATCCCGCGCTCTACACGGCTGTGACTCGGCTGAGCGTGAATGGTGGCGAGGTGGACAGCTACAGCACGCGCTTCGGTATCCGTAAGCTCGAATATGTGCCCGAAAAAGGCTTTTTCCTGAATGGGGTGCCCACTAAATTCAAAGGCGTGTGCAACCACCACGATCTGGGCCCGCTGGGCGCTGCCGTGAACCGCTCGGCGCTCCGCCATCAGGTACAGCTGCTCAAAGATATGGGCGCAAACGCCATACGCACGTCCCACAACATGCCTGCGCCGGAACTCGTGGAGCTGTGCGACGAGATGGGCATGATGCTCATGGTGGAACCTTTCGACGACTGGGGCTTCCGTCCCAAATCGCCCAACGGCTACGGCCGCTTCTTCAACGAATGGGCAGAGCGCGACATCACCAATATGGTGAAACACTATCGCAACAATCCGTCGGTGGTTATGTGGTCGATTGGCAACGAAGTGCCCAGCCAGTGGGGGCCCGTGGGTATGGACGAGCTCACGATGCTGCAGAGCCGGGTGAAGGCTCTCGACGCCACGAGGCCCGTAACCTGCGGCATGGACCAGATAGGCAGTGTGATCGACAACGGTTTTGCCGCCGCACTCGACATCCCCGGCTTCAACTACAAGCCGCAGTATTATGAAGAATTCTATGGCAAGCTGCCGCAAAGGCTGATTCTGGGCTCCGAAACAGCCTCAACGGTGTCGTCGCGCGGAGTCTACCACTTCCCGGTTTCGTTCGACGTGGAGCACAACCAGGTGCTTCATCCCGATAATCAGAGCTCAAGCTACGACAACGAAACGTGCTTCTGGTCCAACACTCCCGACATCGACTTCCTGATGGACGAAAAGCCCTGGGTGCTGGGACAGTTCGTGTGGACCGGCTTCGACTATCTAGGCGAGCCCTCACCCTACGACACCAATGCATGGCCCAGCCACAGCTCGCTCTTCGGTATCATCGACCTCGCATCCCTGCCCAAGGATCGATACTACCTATACCGTTCGCAATGGAACACCGCCGCACCCACCTTGCATGTGCTCCCACACTGGACATGGCCCGGACGGGAAGGCCGGATTACCCCGGTGATGGTGTACACCTCCTACCCCGCAGCCGAGCTATTCGTAAACGGCCGCAGCGCCGGCAAGCGTGAGAAAAACGACTCCACGCTCCAGTCGCGTTACCGCCTGATATGGGATGATGTGGTTTATGCTCCGGGCGAAATCACCGTTGTGGCCTACGATGAGGCCGGCACTCCCCGTGCCACCAAGACCGTGCGCACCGCCGGCAAGCCCCACCACCTCGTGCTATCGTCCAATACCCCCACCCTCGAAGCCTCTGGCGACGACCTGGCCTACATCACCGTTCAGGTGGCCGACCGCGAAGGCAACATCGTGCCCGGCGACACTCGCCGCGTGAAATTCTCCACCTCCGGCGCCGGCATATTCGAGGCCACCGCCAATGGCGATCCCACTTGCCTGCTGCCCTTCCATAAGCCCGAGATGGACCTCTTCAGCGGCGCCGCCACAGCCATCGTGAGAAGCGCCGAACACCCCGGCATCCTCACCCTCAAGGCCACCGCACCGGGCTTGAAGCCAGCCGCTATTGATATAGAAGTAGTTACAGTCCCCTAATCCTTCCGGTCCGCCGGGCTTTTCAGGGCCCGGCGGACTAAAAAACGCACACTATCGAAAAAAATCGCGAAAAAACTTGCAAGGTCAAAAAAAAAGCCCTACCTTTGCAACGCATTTCGCAAAAAGGTGCCATAGCTCAGTTGGTAGAGCAAAGGACTGAAAATCCTTGTGTCCCCGGTTCGATTCCTGGTGGCACCACATAAGACCGCTAATCTCAATGAGTTAGCGGTCTTTCTTTTAC
>CAMWRI010000028.1 GCA_947176585.1 uncultured Porphyromonadaceae bacterium | reverse complement strand
GGCTCAGGCAATGCTTTCCAGATACTAAGAAATCATCTATCCTTAATCCTATAAAAAATACACACACATCCGAAAAGGCCGCCCTGCGGGCGGCCTTTTTCGCTTCGTGACGGAGTATTTTAATAGATAATTTGATAGATTCAGCCAATTTCATTTGAAAAGTAGGGGCGAAAATTGGTAGTTTTGCCGATTAATTGCATAGCGATGAGAAATCTTATTGTCACAGCATTTATTTTCGTTCTCCTGCATTCATGCCATAGAGCCGCGCCAGCTGATTCAGTGGCGGCGTTCACAGATTCCATCAGCGGGCTGCCGTCGTGCGAGAGTTATAATTCATGCCTTGAACGATTGCGTGCGGGCAATCCCGACGACGGCATGCTCTACCGCACGGCCTATTATCACGCCGTAAATGCGGATTCGGTTGTCTCCTACGCGAGTTTTCTCGACTCGATGCTCGCAGCCAATCCCGGTACGTTGCACCGTCAGTATATAATGTCGTATCGCGCCTTGTGTGCCTACCTGTGCAAAGAGCCGTCGTATCAGTCGCTGCTTAATGCAGCAGCAGCTTTGCCGCCCGATACTGACCGAACGCAGGAAATGGTGTGTACCCACATGATAGCCCGGCTGCTGAGCGAATCTGATGCAGCGGCAGCCTACGACATGCAACAGCGCGCCCTGCATGCCATGCGCCACGGCGGCAGATGGAGCTCGGCCGAAGTGCTGGCCCAGGCCGCCGACCTATGCTGCGAAATGGGACGCTACAGCCAGGCCATGGATTTTCTCAACGAGGCCCACGACACGCTCGACAACAACAATTCTGATGCACGGGATATAGTCTATGTGCTCGGCAACAAAGCCAATCTCTACTCCAGCGTGGAGATGTTTGACTCGGCTCTCGTGGCCAACCGCCGCGCCCTTGAGGTGGCGCGAGGCAACGACTTCCTGCTCACCGACCTGCTTACTTTCAGGGCTTTTATTTTCAACGGCAAGGGGTGCGCCGACTCGGCCTTCGCCTATCTTGACTCGGCAGAAAGGATTGTCGACACCTTCACGTCGCCCTACGTGGATGTGTTTCGCCGCTACATCAGAGCGCGCCGGGCCGTTCTCACAGTTAAGGCCGGCACACGCAACGACAGCCTTCAAGCGGCCATATACGATCTTGAGGCATATATACCGGAGAGCGGCGGAGCATGGGAAGAGAAACTCGCTCTGGGCTACGCACGCTGGCTCACGGGTGATGCATCCGGAGTGGTTATAATGGAGGAAGCACGTGATTCCATGTCGGCAAACCTGGAACCCGCCCTGCTGCTGAGTGCCGACCGCAGGCTCATCGACGTCTACACCCGGGCTGGCCGACTGGCCGATGCCGCCGAACTCTACAAGGAAACTTTTGCCCTCATCGACTCCATCGACATGCGCCACGCGCGCTATCAGTCAATTGCCTCCGACCTGCAATATCGCGTAAAAACCCACCAACAGGAAAACAACCGCCTGCGGCAAGAAATATCCCAAGAGCGAGGGCGCGTGCTGTGGCTCACAATTGCCTGTGTGCTGGGCGTGGCTCTCCTTCTCTGGGCGGGCCTCTATCTTGTGCTCAGCCACCGACTACACCTGCGCCGCCGCGCCATCGACTCGCATCAAATCACTTCCCTGATTGAAAACCAGAAAGCACTCAACAGACGCATCGAGCAGCTTCAGACGGCCACCGAGGCCGACAAGAACTGGAGCGAACTGATTCCATCGTCAATGTCGGCCGACGATATAGCACGCTTCCGCCACTCGTTTATGGCTCTATATCCCGGATTTATCGAGCGGCTCAAAGCCCGCTGCCCCGGCCTCACCACCGGCGACGAAAACCTGTGCATGCTCATCCGCATAGGCCAGACAACCGACGATATAGCCCTCGCGCTGGGCATTTCAAAAGCCTCGGCCAACTCGGCCCGCTACCGCATTCGCAAGAAAATGGCACTCGCCAAGGACGAGTCGCTGGACGAGCTCATCTACTCGCTCTGATCCTTCGCGGAATCAAAAAAAACGGGTCGTTGCAGCCACAACGACCCGCAGGAGAAATTTCCCTGATTCCTATCTTGCTATATTCTTGCTCACGCTATTGCCGCGGCGCGTGATATAGAAGCCTCCGGCAGCAGGAGCGCTACTGATGCGTCGTCCCGTAATATCATAGTATTCTGCGGGAGATTCGTCGACCGCAATCACCTCATCTATACCGGAGAAGGCAGGAGCGTCGCGCACGCAGCCCAGCAACGGGCCCTCGTAGTTGCAGTAAATGTCGTCGCCGAAGGGATTGGTAAACGCCACATCTATGCGGAAGTTGTCGCCCTCGCCCGCGTGCGTGATTCTTGCCGTGCCCTCAACGGCATACGAGCCCTTGATTGGGAAGCCCTCTTCATCGTACTGCACGACACTCGACCCCTGCACCGCTCCGAAAACCAGGTCGCGTTCCATCAGGAAACCGCTGCGTATCTCGAAAGGCGAGAAATAGTTGCTGAGATAACTCTTCACCACATACTCTCCCGTGATATCATCAGCATTCACCACGTCAAGCACATCGGTGCACAGCATCACCCGCATCACTGCGCCTGCTCCGGCCACGGTCATGGTGTCGTCGAGCGGCGTGGTGTAGAACTCGAGATTGTATTCTCCCCAGTAGTAGGTATTTCGGTAGTTCCTGACGGTGTAGGATCCCACAAGGCCGGGATTTTCCATCGTGTAGTTGTGGTCCAGTTCGGGAAAACCGAAGAAAGTGTATTGCGGGTCGACCTCAGTGGGCACTATAGTTATATCGAGCTCAAGGGGATCGTTTTCGTCGCCCGCGGAGCCATGGAGCTGGCCGGAAATATAATACTTCCCGTCTTCCTCCTTAAGCTCCATTGTTCCGGCGTTTATCACGTAAACGTCGGTATAGATACCATGGCTACTAATAACAGTGAGCCTCGCTTCAGAATATCTGCGCAGGGTGAAAGGAACATATTTGCCTGTTGCATCGGAGCCGTAGCCCACGGTATAGGTGCCCACAGGCACTCCCGGGTCTTCATTGACTTCCGTGTTGCTCAGGGGACCCACTGCCTCAAGGGCCAGAGTCCAACCGGCGCCGTTGGGTGAGTGGTCCGGATAGAACTCGTTCTCCGAGAGGTTGAACACGAGAACATCCGTATCGGGAAGTGCCCCCGGCTTGCACATATACTGCATGGAAACCGGCGCAAAATCTATAGCCAACGGCTCAGCGGCATTTAATGTGCCGGCCGACGCAAAAATTGCGGTGGCAATTAAGAAGTGTTTTGTCATAACTGTGTTCAAGTCGTTTTTAATATCATGCAAAGGTAAGCATAAATCAGCTCACGCACCTGCCGGAGCAATAGATTTTAGAGCCATTTCAATAGATTTAGGCTGTGATTCGTGAAAATATTATCGAAATGCAAGAATAATAATTAAATTTGTAGCAAATTCGCATCAGGGTTTCCTCCCGTAAGTTTTTATTACAACCATTTATTATCTATTTCATAAAGTCATCTTAACATGAAGAAATCTTTACTTTTGATGATGCTCGTATTCTGCGGCTGCGTTGCGGCGTGGGCCCAGGAGAACGTGAATTTCCACCTCGTTCTGGACGATGCTTCGCGCCTGAAGGTGGCCGAGACCTACTACGACAGCTCCGCAGGTGTCGCTGTCGAGAATATCCTCGACGTCACTGACGGCGACAACACGCTCTCCATTCAGAACTACCACACCATCCAGATCACGGCAAAGGACGGCTTTTTCCTCAAAGAGTGTGTGAGAGAATCCACCGGCTCGAACTACTACATCTCCAACAAGCAGAGCACCCAGATATTCGTGGAGACCGGCATCGAGGGCGATACCTTCACAATCACCACATGCCCGGAAAGCGAGAGCCGCACGGCCAGCGTAACGGTGAACATCGACCGGCCGGACGACATCAACATGACACGCTACATGATCAACGGCTTCATATCCTTCACCGAGCCCTCCACAGTGGTGCTTTACGACCCCACGGACGAACTGCCTCTCACGTTCAGCACAAAGAACTACCAGCAGAAAATTTATAAGGTCACGGTGTCGGAAGGTACCGTGGAGGAATCTTACGGCCAATGGCGCGTCACCCCAGAAGACGGAGCCGTGATTGACGTGCAGGTGGCGTTCCCCGACAAAGACGTGACCTACACGCTTATATCGGAAAGCGGTAACTTCGACTTCCTGCGTGTGAGGGCCGGCATACCCTACGAAGACATCGACATCAGCTCCGGAAGCTACACCCTCAAGGCCGGCACTCCGATTGAATACAACTTCGACACGTCCAACTACAAGATAGATGAATTCCTCATCGACGGTGTGCCTTGCCAGAGTCTCTATTCCTACAGCTTCACCGCTTCCGACGATGCCACCCACAGCTTCAAGGCCCATCCGTTTGCCACGTTTGACGCGCGCGTACACGTAACCCCCGCCGATAAGGCCAGAGTGCTCAAGGGAGGTCTCTACGGCGATCCCGCCGAGTGCGTGGACGGCGTCTATACCGTCCGGCTCAAGGAGCCTTACGACGTGCAGCTGACCGTGGCTCCCGTCACCGACTACTATATCAGCGACGTAAGGGTAGAACCTGAGCCCGACTCCGAAATCAGCTTCAACAAAAGCTCGTTCTACTACAGCTGCACCGGCGATTGCGACATCTATGTGGAGCTCGGAGAAGTGGTCTACGACAAGAAGACGGCACTCTACGTAGACAACAGCGACCTGCTTGACTACATCAACTCCTCGAGCGCGTTCGACAACTCCATCGTCTTCCCCGAACCGGCCACCGGCTATACGGTATATGATGTGTCACTTGCCAAGTCGCCCGCAATCATAAATGGCTATATCACAGGAGTGGGACCCGTTTCGAGAGTCTACCTCAACCACACGCGCATAGAAAAGGCAAGCGAATGGTCCACGACCTACACCGTTGACTATCAGGGCGACGACGTGGTGCACATCTACATAGAGAACGATCCCGAGACGGCCTCCCTGAGCTTCGATATCGATGAGGGCCTTGAAGTGGAAGCCGTGCACAATAAGGTTGTGACCGTGACTGACCCCGCTGCAGTTCTGGAGCTCTTCAAAGGCGACGAAGTGGCCGTGAAGGTCAATGCCGGAGACGACAACTATGAGCTCACCGTCAACGACGATGCCGTTGAGCCTGACGATGCCGGCAGCCACGTGTTTAATCTCGCCGATGGTGCCAATGTGGTGAAAATCATCCGCCACACCCTGCTGCGCGATATCGTGGCCGACGGCGACGACAGCAACGCACCCGTCTACAATCTTCAGGGCATCCGCGTGGATGCAGCTAATCTCCCCGCCGGAGTCTACATTCGCAACGGAAAGAAATTCCGTGTGAGATAAAATTGATAAATACTTTAGGCCAACAGCCGCTCCGAGTCAACCACGGAGCGGCTGTTTGTGTTATATATGTACACAGAATTTCATCTATTTATATTATGGACCACAAGAACGTAGAAGACATATTGCTCAAGAATATCAGCATCCTGGCGCAGCCCACGGTGCAGGAAAGCCGCATGGTGCCCGACGGCGAAGGCCCCTTCCCCTCCATCGAGGGCCTGAAAGAGATTATGCGCCTGGTGCGCGCCATAGTTTTTCCGGATTTTTTCGACTCGCGCCGCAACGACAGCCAGATGCGATGGTTCTCGATGGGCGTGAACGTGGAGCGGCTCTATAAACTGCTGGTGGCCGAAATCACCAGCGCGCTCCACTTCCACCGCTGCGCCGGCGAGCTCAACACCGAGGCCGTGGCCTCGAACCGCGCAGCCGGATTCATCGACATGCTCCCGGAGGTGAAACGCCTGCTCTACACCGATGTGGAGGCTATATTCAACAACGACCCCGCCGTGGACAACTACGGCGAGATTATCCTGAGCTACCCGGTGGTGACGGCCATGACTCACTACCGCACGGCCCACGCGCTGCTCGCGCTGGGCGTGCCCGTGATTCCGCGCATCCTCACGGAGATGGCCCACTCGGCCACCGGCATAGACATCAACCCCGGGGCCACCATAGGCGAGTACTTCGCAATCGACCACGGCACCGGCGTGGTGATAGGCCAGACATGCGTGATAGGCAACCACGTGACGCTCTATCAGGGCGTGACGCTGGGCGCGCGCAACTTCACGCTCGACGACGAAGGCCACCCCGTGAACGTGCCGCGCCATCCCATCCTGGAAGACAACGTGACGGTCTACTCCAACGCCTCGGTGCTGGGCCGCATCACCGTGGGACGCGATTCGGTGATCGGCGGCAATGTGTGGCTCACGGAATCGGTGCCCGCAGGCTCGCGCATCCTCCAAAGCAAAGCAGTAAACACCTCAAAATAAAATAACTGATGGAAAAGATATATCCCGGCGTGGCCTCGCTCATAGGCAACACGCCCCTGATTGAAGTGAAGAACATCGAAAGCGCGGAGCATCTCGATGCCCGCGTGCTGGTAAAGGCCGAGTGCTTCAACCCCGGAGGCAGCGTGAAAGACCGCGCGGCCCTGTCCATGATTGAAGACGCCGAACGCAGCGGCCTGCTCAAGCCCGGCGGCACCATCATCGAGCCCACGAGCGGCAACACCGGTATAGGCCTGGCATGGCTGGCCGCCGTAAAGGGCTACCGCCTGATCCTCACGATGCCAGAGACAATGAGCATCGAGCGCCGCAACCTGCTCGGCGCCATGGGCGCCACCATAGTGCTCACCCCGGGCAGCGAGGGCATGAAGGGCGCCATCCGCCGCGCCGAAGAAATCAAGGCCGAGACGCCCGGAGCAATCATCATGGGCCAGTTCGAGAATCCCGCCAATCCCGCCGCCCACCGCCGCTCCACCGGCGAGGAAATATGGCGCGACACGGATGGCCGGGTGGATATATTCGTGGCCGGAGTGGGCACGGGAGGCACCGTATCGGGTGTGGCCGAAGCCCTCAAGGCGCATAATCCCGCCATCGAGATCGTGGCCGTCGAGCCCGAGGCATCGGCAGTGCTCGAGGGCCGTCCCGCCGGTCCCCACAAGATTCAGGGAATAGGCGCCGGATTCGTGCCGGAGAACTATCATGCCGATCTCGTGGACCGCGTGGTGGCCGTGAGCGACGACGACGCCATGCGCGGAGCGCGCCTTCTGGCGCGGCGCGAGGGACTGCTGACGGGATTCTCCTCCGGCGCCGCCCTATGGGCTGCCGTGGAGCTCGCCCGCAAGCCCGAAAACGCCGGCAAGACCATCGTGGCCCTGCTGCCCGACACCGGCGAGCGCTATCTCTCCACCCCTCTCTTCAAATACGACGAATATAAATTATAATTAATATAACTATGGACAACAAAGAAATGGTGGCGGCCTTTGAAGAAAAAGTGCGCCGCGACCTCACCGAATTTCTGCAGCATAAGGAAGCCCTCGACGAGCACATACCGGAGTGCCCGGACGTGGAAGAGAAATGGAGCCTTGTGGCCCGCGCATACATGCCCGACGGGGCCCGCGAGTTTCAGAACTACCCCGTGGTGTCGCTGGGCTGGATGATGCTCATAGGCATGGCCATGGCCTTCTACTGGGACACCGACTGGGAGAAAAACGCCGCACGCACCGACTTCTACGAGAAGCTGCGCGACATGCGCGGCTACGACAATATGGACGAGGCCGTGGTGCAGGACCTCCTGGGCTACCGCGACGAAGCCGCCGAGAAGGTGACGGAGCTCGTGGCCGAATGTGCCTCGCGCGTCTACAGCCTCCTGAGCCACGAGCACGTGGAACCCGGCACCGAAGCCGCCCTGGGCTGCTACATCGCTGCCCTCCATCAGCTCTACCTCGCCGGCATGACCATGGAGCTCAACGCCCTGGGCTACCACATGACGCCGCTGAATCAGCAGTGAGAGGACGCACCGCGCAGAGGCATCTTTAAGTAAATCAACATAAGCGCCGGGCCGGAGGCCCGGCCTTTTTGTTGTCCCTGTCTGTCGCGGCCGGCCGGGCAAAAAAAAAGGCCGCTGCGGGGCCGCCAAAAAAAAATGAAAATTCGGTACTTGAATCGAGCATTTGCAATAAGTTGTATGATAGCACGTTGCGATAATTTCACCTTGAATCGCGTCGGCGTGTGCGCGATTATAGGTTAAAAGGGATTGCGGGTGTCGTAACTTTGCATCGCATAAGCAAAACAACCACTATTAATTCAATCTTTATGGAAAACAACCCCAACATCACTCCCCCTCCCGCTCCGGCCGCGCAGCCGGCGGAGGAAACACCCATGTACGGCTCCACAGCCTCCGGAGCCACCGACGCCCCTGCCGCCGAGCCTTCGCCCGACAGCACCTTCCTCTCCCACTCCCGACGGAGCTTCTGGGACTAATCAACTCTATTCACAAACCAATCTACAATCTTTTAAATCATGAGTACTGCAAACAACGCAACCGCAAACGACAACATCCTCACAACCTCGCTGGCGCGCCAGCTCGCCCCCGGCCTGCTGCGCAACAGCATCGACGAGCGCATCGTGCGCATCCGTCCAATGTCGACGCCCGTCGACCAGATCTCCCGCTGCGCCGGGGCACGCGCTACCCGCTCGATGGTGGTGGAATACTACAGCGTGGACACCAAGGCCACGGATGCCCGCACCACCAAAGCCGTGGTGGTGCAGGTGCCCAACACCGACGACCCGGTGGCCATCACGCTCCACACGGATGCCGATAAGATTTTCGACATCAGCGAGACTCTTATCCTGCCCGGCGCCTTCATCGTGGACGGCACGGAGCGCACTCCCGTGCAGCTCTACGTCACGGGCAAGCCCACGGCCGCAGCCGGCGGGGGAGTGGAGTGCATCGTCACCAATCTGCCGGCCGACCGCTCCGGAGTGGCCGTGACCACCATAGCCAAGGGCTCGCAGGTGGTGCGCATGGGGCGCGCCGCGGCCGAGCTGGACGTGCAGACTGCCCAGTTCACGGCCTGCCCCCGCAAGGACAGCAACAACTGCCAGATCTTCAAGATGCAGGTGGAGCAGAGCACCATGCAGCGCATCATCGACAAGGAGGCGGGCTGGACTTTCTCGGATCAGGAGGAGGCCGCCATCATCGACATGCGCCTGGGCATGGAGAAGAATTTCCTCTTCGGGTGCCGGGCCCGCATCGCCGAGCCTGAGAAGCAGCAGGAGGTGTTTCTCACGGGCGGGATCTGGAACCAGACAACCCACACCTTCACGGTGCCCCGCAGCGGCGTGACCCACGAGGTGCTGGTGGACCTGTGCCGCGATGCCTTCACCGGCAACAACGGCTCTCGCCGCAAGATCCTCATAGCCGGCACCGGCCTTGTGGAGCAGCTGTCGAAGCTCGACTACTCCAAGAACGTAGCCGCCGGCGAGACAGTGGTGAAGTGGGGCATCGAGCTCAAGGAGATCCGCTCCAACTTCGGTTCGCTCTATCTGCTCCACAGCGAGATCTTCGACCAGTGCGGCCACCGCTACGACGGCTTTGTGCTGGATCCGGACTACATCACCAAGTACTGCCACACTCCCTTCTCGGTGGAGAAGCTCGACCTGCGCACGAGCGGCCAGCGCAACACCGATGCCGTGGTGATCACCGAGGCTTCGTGCCTGGTGCTGCGCTACCCCCGCACCCACATGCGTGTAATAGGCTCGGCTGCCACCGGCGGCTCCACGGGCGAAGATCTGTGATCCGCCGTGATACGCACCTATACCCGCACCGAAATGCTCAAGCTCTGGCGCAAGGCCGCCGGGCTTGAGCCCTCCAGGGTGGACTGCACGATCGAGCGCGTGGACGGCATCGACGCCGATGCGGTGATAGAGCCGCGGATGCGCGCCTGGTATCTGCACCTGCTCGACACCGCTCCGCTCCACCTGCTGGCCGCCACGGATGCCTCCCGCACCATCCACGTGGACTACTGCGAATGGCACGAAGGTGCCGCAGGGCTGCTGCCCGACACCGTGCGCCGCCTGCTGGAAGTGCACGTGACAGGCTGGAAATGCCACGCCGTGCCGTGCAGCCCGCAGGAGCAGCCGCGCCGCCACCGTCTGGCCCTCAACCCCTACAGCGCACCCGGGCCCGCCCATCCGCTGTGCACTCTCTACGGGCGCCGCATCCACGTGCTGCCCTTCGAGGCAGGCGACTTCGTGGACTACGCCCTGGCCGTGACAGACCCCGGCCCCGAAGTCTACACCCTCGACGATTCCCTTCTATCAACCATCCCCACAGAAATCTACGATGAACACTGACACGACAAATCTCGCTCTCCTATCCGCCGCCCGCGACGCCTGGCTGGCCGCGGCACCCCTGAGGGCCGCACGCCTCCGCTGCAAGCGCTTCACCTACGGCGACCAGTGGAGCGATCCGGCCCCGCAGGGGGGCACGGAGGCCCAGCAGGCCATTGCCAGCGGACGACGCCCGCTCACAAACAATCTCATCCGCCAGTTGGTGAAGACCGTGGTGGGCCGCTTCCGTTCCGAAGCCGCCGAGAAGAAAAGCTACGACGCGCCGCCGGGATCGCCCGCGGCCCGCAACGAACTGGCCGAGCTCGACAGCCGCATGCTCGAGGAATTCCTGATCTCCGGCTGCGCCATCCAGCGCGTGGTGGCCGAGCGCAGGGTGCAGGGCGAAGGCGTGTGGGTGGACAACGTGAGCCCCGAGCGCTTCTTCGTCAACGCCTTCCGCGATCCACGCGGCTTCGATATCGAGCTGGCCGGTATGGTGCACGACTTCTCGCCCGCCGAACTTATAGCCCGCTTCGCCGGCCGCAACCTGCGGCGCGCCGCCCGCCTGCGCCACATCTACAGCTCGCAGGAGCTTCCCGCCGGCGGAGTGGCCGACGCCGACTTCGCTGCTCCGGCAGCAGCCGGCAAGTGGCGCGCCATAGAGCTATGGACTCTCGACGCCATCGATCCGGCGCGGGCTTCGGAGAGCATGCGCTTCGTGTGGCAGTGCCGCTGGCTCGCTCCGGACGGCTCGCTGCTCGCATCCTACCCCTCGCCCTTCGGCCACGGCTCGCATCCCTTCGCCGTGAAATTCTACCCGCTCACCGACGGTGAAGTGCACTCGTTCGTGGCCGACCTGCTCGACCAGCAGCAGTGCATCAACCGCCTGATCACCATCATCGACCACATAATGAGCTGCTCGGCCAAGGGCGTGCTGCTGTTTCCCACCGGCCAGTTGCCCGCGGGCGTGAAATGGAAAGACGTAGCCGCCACGTGGGCCGCGGCCGACGGCATCATCCCCATCACAGGCAAGGGCGACATGCCCACGCAGGTGGTGACCTCCGGAGCGCAGACGGGCGCCTACCAGCTGCTGTCGCTGCAGATGAAGATATTCGACGATATCTCAGGAGTGGGCGACGCTCTGCTCGGACGCACCACCGGAGGCGCCCGCACGGGCAAGGGACTCTACGAGGCACAGGTGCGCAACGCCACCATCGCCCTCTACGATCTGCTGCTCAGCTTCGAGTCGTTCACGCGCCAGCGCGACATGAAAATGAAAAATTGTTGAATTTTCGCAATTTTTATTGCAATAATATTTGCATATGCGCAATTATTGTTATACCTTTGCACCGGGAACAACAACTACAATCTATAAATCTTTCATCCGTTATGTCTAAAAACCACAACAAAGAGCAGCGCAACCGCGACTTCGCCCGCTGCTGCAACCTGATCTACAAGACCATGCACGACTCCGGGCACACGCCCACGCTGCAGGATGTGGTGCGCCGCGCCATCGCCTGCCGCCCGCAGGCCTTCTACATCGACACCATCTATGCCTACGACAAGCTATGCCGCATGAAACGCACGGCCGCTACACCCGCTCCAACCACCCCGGCGCGCTGCATGTGGCAGCATCTCGCGGCCCTGGTGGAGGCCGAGCTCCTGCGCTCCGACTGCTCGATACTCCAGGCCGTGGGCGAAGTGCTCACCCGCGAGCGTCCGGCATCGTTTGCAATCTCGGTGGCAGAGGGAATGCGCATCGCGCGTCCGCTCTTCGAGCGCCACACGTCGCACCGTCCACGCAGTAGCCGGTCATGATAGTCCACATCAGCTTCAAGGCCATCGCCGACTCCATTCTGGCCGCATCGGCGATGGCCGCGACAGGCAGCGAGAGCGACTGCCCGCCGCTGCTCACCACCGACCACGCCCCTATGCTCGAAAGCTGCGCCCGAGCGGCCTTGCGCAGCGTGTGCTTCGAGCTCGCGCCGTTTCTCGACAGCGCGGAGCTGCAGGGCGAACCCGCCGACCTTGAATTCGTGGACGAAGTCGACCCCTCGATGAGCCTGCCGCTCGAAGGTGCCGTGTGCGACATCGTGGCCCACCGCGTGCTCCACATGTTCTTCATCAACACATGGCCGGCGCTCTCGGACGCCCATCTCGAAATGGCCGCCCTGGCCATGGAGCGCCTGCAGGCATCCCTGATGAGCCGCCCGGGGGTGAACTTTAGAATCAAACCCGGCGTTTAACCACAAACAAAACCACTGAATTATGGAAAAATACACATCCCTGATAAAAGAGCGATTCGAGCGCCTCAACGCCATGCTCGCCGACGAATGGCATGCCTATCGCCGCGCCTGGCACCTCGACAACCTCACCCGCGAGCGCCTGCGCCGCGCCCTCACCCCCGAAGCCGAAACCGCCCTGCTCCGCCGCTTCGCCCTCTTCTGATCGCGAGGAAAATCGCGCAAAGCCGCAGAGAGCATAATTATAAGATATTAAGCATCAGAGCCGGAGGCTCTGAATTTTATTAACCCCGTGCGGACGCGCGGGGTGGATGGTAACCCACGGGAGACAGCCCCGGAGGAGGTGAACTTCTGTCAACCCCATGCCTCAACTAGCTCAGACACTACCAGCGCCCGGGGGATTGTACACCCCCTCCGGGGCAGATACTGCGGCTGTGCTTTGCCCCGGGCGCCCGCACGGGGTTAACAAAAGGCCGGACCTCCGGCCCGGGGTTGATACTCTGCGGCTCTGCGCGAGTTTTCGTGCCCCGGTGGCATAAAAAAGAAACACAAGAAACAAAAAACTATTGTTCCTTATGCCCCTTTTGTCCTTTTGTATCCGGCGTTATATAGATATTTTTTACCGGCGGACGCTTTGAAAAGCATCCGTACTGCCTTATTTGCAACATCTTACACTTTTCTCTGCGCCTCTGCGCGAGTTTTCTCCACCACATCTTAACCGACTCACATAAGGATTTTTTTGAGATTTTTTTGCGTGGGTGAGAAAAATGATGTAATTTTGTGAAAATTCCAATATCATGGCCCTCGACCTTCAGCAACAGCTTGAGCGTGTCAATGCCAAGACTACGCTTGTGTTCGAGAAGTATGCTCTGATGCAGAAACGTCTCGAGGAAGCTCGCAGCGAGGTGGCCAGGCTCAACGAGGAGCTGGAGCGGAGCCGCAGGGAGCGTGAAGCCCTGGAGCTGCGCATAGAGTATCTCACGGTGAGCCACACGGTGGCGGCATCCGGCGACGAGCTGGCCGCAGCGCGGGAGATGATTGCGGAATTGGTGCGGGATATCGACAGCTGCATAGCCGATCTCAACGACTGAGCGCTCCACCGATGCCCCGAATCGTTGCTGACTGATGACCGACACCCTACGCATAACAATAAAGATTGCCGATGTGGAACCCATAAGGTTCACCATCAAGCGCGAGGAAGAAGCCATTTATCGCCGGGCCGAATATCACGTGAACAAGCTCTACGACCAATGGCGCAACACCGGACGAAGGCAATCGCCCACAGAGGTGATGGCTCGCGTGGCACTGGCCTTTGCCGAGCTCTACTACCGCAAGAACGAACTGCTGGAAGCACAGGCCGACGTGGTCGACCGCTTCGAAAAGCAGCTCGACAAGATACTGGAGCCCGAAATGGGCGACACCCGCGATTGAGCCCGCGACAGAGGCCGGGGCTCACACTGCAACGAATCGGACATCCCACCCTGCCCGCACCTGCACGGTACTCCCGCCGAGGCCGCTTGCCGGTGCGCTTTTGTTTTTTTATAGAAATAGAATCTGAATACTAATCTCAAATATAGAATACGCTTAACGATATGACAACCATAATCATGATGATAGCCCTGGCCGTGGTGGCCGCCGCTCTTGCCTGCGGCATCACCCTGGCCGCGCAGCGCAGCATGGCGCGCACCCGGGCCAAGGAGATAGTGGCCGATGCCGAGCGCGAGGCCGACGACATCAAGCGCACCCGCGAGCTCGAAGGCCGCGAGGAGGCCATGAAAATCACCACCGAGGCCGAGAAGCAGGCCGCACGCCGCCAGAGCCAGGCCGACCAGCGCGACGCCAAGCTCAAGCAGCGCGAGCTGCAGCTCAACCAGCAGCAGAGCGAGAACCAGCGCGCACGAAACGAAATTGAATCGCGCACAGCGGCCGTGGAAGCCCGCGAGGCAGCCGTGGAAGCGCGCCGCGGAGAGCTGGACAAGCTCGTGGCACAGGCCCGCGAGCAGCTCGAGCACATCAGCGGCCTGAGCAGCGACGAAGCCCGCGAGAAGCTCGTGGAATCGCTGCGCGACGAAGCCAAGACGGCCGCCGCAGGATATATCAACGATATCATGGACGAGGCCAAGCTCACGGCCAACAAGGAGGCGAAGCGCATCGTGGTGCAGAGCATCCAGCGCGTGGCCACCGAGACGGCCATCGAAAACAGCGTGACGGTGTTTCACATCGACAGCGACGAGATCAAAGGCCGCATCATAGGCCGCGAGGGCCGCAACATACGCGCCCTGGAGGCCGCCACGGGTATTGAAATAATCGTGGACGATACGCCCGAAGCTATCGTGCTGAGCGGCTTCGACCCCGTGCGCCGCGAAATCGCCCGCCTGGCCCTGCACCAGCTCGTGGCCGACGGCCGCATCCACCCGGCCCGCATCGAGGAAGTGGTGGCCAAGGTGCGCAAGCAGGTGGAGGAAGAAATCGTGGAGACCGGCAAGCGCACAGCCATAGACCTGGGCATCCACGGCCTGCACCCCGACCTGATCCGCCTCGTGGGCAAGATGAAATACCGCTCCAGCTACGGCCAGAACCTGCTCCAGCACTCGCGCGAGACGGCCAACCTCTGCGCCATCATGGCCTCGGAACTGGGCCTCAACCCCAAGAAAGCACGCCGCGCCGGCCTGCTGCACGACATAGGCAAGGTGCCCGACGAGGAACCCGAACTGCCCCACGCACTCCTGGGCATGAAACTGGCCGAGAAATACAAGGAAAAACCCGAGATATGCAACGCCATAGGCGCCCACCACGACGAAGTGGAGCAGACCTCCCTGCTGGCTCCCATCGTGCAGGTGTGCGACGCCATCAGCGGCGCCCGTCCCGGTGCCCGCCGCGAGATTGTCGAAGCCTATATCAAGCGCCTCAACGACCTCGAGCAGCTGGCTCTGAGCTATCCCGGCGTGCTCAAGACCTACGCCATCCAGGCAGGCCGCGAGCTGCGCGTGATCGTGGGCGCCGACAAGATCGACGATGCCGAGACCGAAAAGCTCTCGGCCGAGATCGCCCGCCGCATACAGGACGAAATGACCTATCCCGGACAGGTGAAAATCACCGTTATCCGCGAAACCCGCGCCGTTAGCTTCGCCAAGTGATGACAGGCAAGGAAAAAGACTGCGACGGCTGCAGCGGCTGCTCGGCGGCTGCGTGCGGACGCTCCTGCTCCGGCTGCGGGAGCGAGCCCCGCGGCAAGCTCACCGACTACGACTGGCTGGCCGATATCCCCGCCGGCGAATGCGACCTCGTGGAAGTGCAGTTCAAGAACACCCGCAAGGGCATCTACCGCAACTCCACGCACCTGCCCCTCGAACCGGGCGACATGGTGGCCGTAGAGGCCACGCCGGGCCACGACATAGGGCAGGTCACGCTCATCGGTCCACTCGTGCGCCTGCGCCTGCGCCGCCGCGCCAAGAACGAAGGCGAGATCAAGCGAGTGTTCCGCAAGGCCAAGGCCGCCGACCTCGAGAAATACCGCGAGGCCCGCGCCCGCGAGCACGAAACTATGATCCGTGCCCGCCGCATAGCCGAGGACCTGGGCCTGAACATGAAGATAGGCGACGTGGAATTCCAGGGCGACGGCAACAAAGCCATCTTCTACTACATCGCCGACGAGCGCGTGGACTTCCGCCAGCTCATCAAGGTGCTCGCCGAGAAATTCAAGGTGCGCATCGAGATGAAGCAGATAGGCGCGCGCCAGGAAGCAGGCCGCATAGGCGGCATAGGCCCCTGCGGACGCCCCCTGTGCTGCTCCAGCTGGATGACAAACTTCGTGAGCGTGGCCACCGGCGCCGCCCGATATCAGGACATCTCGCTCAACCCCCAGAAACTGGCCGGACAATGCGCGAAGCTCAAGTGCTGCCTCAACTTCGAGGTGGACGCATATGTGGAAGCCGTGAAGAGCCTCCCAAGCAAGGAAATACGCCTCGAAACCGCCGACGCCACCTACTTCCACTTCAAGACCGACATCTTCAAGCGCCAGATCACCTACAGCACCGACAAGCGCATGGCCGTGAACCTCGTGACCATCGACGCCGACCGAGCCTTCGAAGTAATCGCCCTCAACAAAGCCGGCGAGAAGCCACTCACCCTCGAGAGCGCCGAGCAGCAGTCGCGCCCCAAGGAAGCACCCGCCTACGGCGACCTTCTGGGACAGGACGATCTCACCCGCTTCGACAAGGCCAAGAAAAAGAAGCGCCGCAATGGCGGCGGCTCCAAGCGAGGCGCAGCCTCAAACGCAGGCGCCAACGCTGAAGGCGGCGAGCAGCCCGAAGCACCTCGCGGCGAGCACAAAAAGCGCGGCGGACGCAACTCGCGCGGAGCACGCAACCGCGGCGCCCGAGGCGAAGGCGGCGCCGACAACAAGCCCAAGCAATAGGCCCATGCGCACACTGCTCCTCTCCATAGCCGCAGCTCTGGCGTGCCTCCTGATGGCCGGCTGCCGTGGCGACGACCACGGGCGCGTGGTGTTCAGCGCGTTCCGCTCCATCGAGCCCGCAGGCTGGCGCTTCACCGACACCCTGCGCATTCCGCTCCACGAGATGACCGACACCGCCGCCGTGCGCGGCGACGTGGCCGTGACCGTGCGCCACTCCGTAGAGTACCCCTACAGCAACCTGTGGCTCGAAGTGATACTTCCCGCCGACACCGTGGCCGCCAGCATAGAACTCGCCGACGTATTCGGCTCGTGGCACGGCCACGGCATGGGCCTCACCTACGAGCTCACCGACACCATCCTGCGCGACGTGACGCTCTCTCCGGCCGACACCCTCCTCCTCCACCACCTCATGCGCGTCGACACCGTTTCCGGCCTCGAGCAACTCGGCATCTTCTTCATCGCCCGCTGATAATTGATTAAGATCCTCAAATTAAAGCCATTAAAGCCGTAAAGAACCTTAAAGTCCCTGAAGACTTCAGGGATGGTGCGGTAGTTTGGAGGGGAACGGGAAAATTGTTAACTTTGTGGCGCTCATTTGTGTGAGGCACTGTATCAATGAACAATAATGCCCGTATCATAATATTTTGAAGACGATTCACATATTTCTTTGTGCAGTGGTGGCGGCTATGCTGGGTGTGATGTTTCTTATCTACCCGGTGTGTGCCGACGACCACTGGTATATGGGCGGCCAGGATGGCGCACCGTGGAGCCTGCGCGCGCTTGCATCTGCATGGGATCAGGTGGCGGCGCTGTGGCACGTATCCACGGGACGCGCGGGCAATCTCGCGTCGGCGCTGTTTCTGGGCTTTATGCCTCGCCCGGTGTGGGCTGCCGCGATGGCGGGATGCTGCTTCGGGATACTTGCGACGGGCCCGCGCATCATAGGCTGCAGGCCGCTCTCGGTGGGGGCTGCGCTATGGACGGCAGGGTTCTGCTTCGCTTTTCCCTGGATGGACTATATGTTCAGCATCATATTCTCCATGAATTATTTCCCGGCGCTGCTGCTGGGGCTGGCCACGTTTGTGATGTATGAAAACAGTTACGGCACGGGGCGACGCGGAGCTTTAGCCGCCGCGGCGGTGGCGCTGGCGGCTGCGTGGTGGCACGAGGGTCTGGCGGTGCCGCTGGCGGGAGCGCTCGCGGTCTACTCGGCGGTGCGCGGCGGCAAGCTGCCGCGGCGCGCTAAGGTGATTCTGGGTGCTACCGCGGCGGGAATGGCATGCATAGCGGTGTCGCCGGCGTTCTGGGATTCTATGGATTTCAGGGAGCCCATATGGAACCGCGGCAGCGCGTGGTGGCGCATGATTCATCTGATAGGGTTCAACTGCTTCTTCTATCTGTATTTGGCCGCAATGGCCGCGGCCCTGGCCCTACGACGATACCGCAGGATGCTGCTGGGCTCGCGCGCGGTGCTGGCGCGCCAGTTGGCCCTGCTGGCTTTCGGCGTGATCACGCTGCCTATATACATTAAATATTATGCCGGACCGCGCACGGGCATTTTCAGCCAGATGTTTTCGCTGGCGGGATTGCTGTCGCTCGCCACGTTCGTGCGCCCTGCGGAGATTCCGCGGCGGGGAGCGATGGCGGTGTTTGGGGCGGTGTACGCGCTGTGCATCGTGAATATCGCGGCGGCGATCAATGTGCAGCGACGCCTCTCGGCCGAAACTGCCGAGGTGGATGCCTTGTGGCAATCGGCGGAAGCGCTGGAGCGCGGAGCGGTGTTCTACGACGTGACCGCGCCACACGCCGGCATTGATTTCTACAAGCCGTCGTATCAGGTGCTCAACACCACCTACGGCCTTGAAGGCCGCATCATCCTGCCCGCGAGCCTGGAGCGCTTCGACAGCCGGCACGACGGGCATGCCTGCAGCGACACGATGCTGCTCCTGCACGAAGGCATGCTCATATACCGCGGCGGGTGGGACATGGGAAGCACCCGCACGCACCGTCCGGATATCGTGATCACAACCCCTGACGGCTGCGAGACGGAAAGCCGCGCCGACTGGTACAGCTTTCGCGATGCAGCGGGGGTGGAGTGCACCTATGTGGCTCCGCATGCAGTGATTCTGAACCCGTCGACGGTGATTCTGGACGCGCGGCGAAAAAAAATCCCTTAAAAACGGCCTGTCTCTGAATATGTATTGCTATCTTTGTAGTTCAATATATGAAGAACTACGACGCATACATATTTGATATGGACGGCACCCTGTGGGATGCCGTGGACGGCTATTGCGAAGTGTGGAACGCCACTATCGCCTGTTTCGGGATCGACTGCCCCGCCATCGACCGCGACAGGCTGTTCACTCAAATGGGCAAGCCTCTCGACGCCATAATGGAAGCCCTCATCCCCGGCGACTACGACCGCGAGGCCTTCATGGCACGCATGAAAGAGCTGGAGGCCGAGATCGTGCCGCGGCGCGGCGGGGTGCTGTATCCGCGCGTGCGCGAGACCATCGAACGGCTGCGGGAGCGCGGAGCCGGCATTTATCTCGTGAGCAACTGCGGCGCATCGGGCCTTGTGAACTTCTTCGGCTTCACCGGCCTGGGCGACGTATTCGACGACAGCGCCGCACACGGCACCAATGGCCTGAGCAAAGCCCGCAACATCGCCCTGATGGTGGAGCGCCACGGATTGAAGCGCCCCGTCTACGTGGGCGACACACAGCTCGACATCGACTCGGCCCACGAGGCCGGGGTGCCGGCCGTGTGGTGTGCCTACGGTTTCGGGCAGGCCACCGGCGCCGAGCATCGCATTGACTCATTCGACCAACTTACCCTCGTATGACCCACACTTCCGAACGCCTTATACTGCTATCCGACGCCGAGTACGCTCTGCGCCTGGAGCGGCTGCAGCAGGCCATGGCCCCCGGGGCCGACGGCATGCTCGTGACCGACAACGCCAACCTATACTGGCTCACGGGGCGCGTGTTTGCCGGCTACGCCTATGTGCCCGCGCAAGGCGCCGCGCTCTACGGACTGCGCCGCTGCGTGCACCTCGAGGGCCCGGGAGTGGCTGCCGAGCGCAAGATCGAAGACTTTGCCGCGCGCGTGGCCGCCGAATGCCCTGCCGCGGGGCGGCTGGCTCTGGAGATGGATGCCGCGAGCTACGCCGCAGTGGAGCGTGCGCGCCTGGCCTTCGCCGCGCAGTGGCCTGATGTGCAAGCCGTGAGTGCCACAGGGGCGCTCCGCGCCGTGCGCGCTGTCAAGACTCCCGTGCAGCTCGATATGATGCGCCTCTCGGGCGTGCGCCACGAAGCCGTGTACCGCCGCATCCCGCGGCTCTATCGCCCCGGTATGAGCGATATCGAGCTGCAGGTGGAGATCGAGCGCCTCTCGCGCCTCGAGGGCTGCCTGGGGCAGTTCCGCGTGGCCGGCGGAGAAATGGAGCTGTTCATGGGCAGTATCCTCACGGGCGACAACGCCGACGCCCCCTCGCCCTACGATTTCGCGATGGGCGGTGCAGGCATGGACCCCTCGCTGCCCGTGGGTGCCGACGGCTCGGTGATCCGCCCCGGCACCACGGTGATGGTGGATATGAACGGCGATTTCACCGGATATATGACCGACATGACCCGCACTTTCTGCCTGGGCGCCATCGCGCCGGAGGCCGAGCGTGCCCACGAAGTGAGCCGCGACATCTGCCGGCGTCTGGCCGAAACAGGGCGCCCCGGAGTGCAGGCCCGCGATATGTACGAAACGGCCATCGCCATGGCCCGCGAGGCCGGTCTGGAGCAATACTTCATGGGCCACAGGCAGCACGCGGGATTCGTGGGCCACGGCCTGGGCATCGAGATAAACGAAGCTCCGGTGATAGCGCCGCGCTCGCGCGACGTGCTCCGCGAGGGCATGTGCATAGCCCTGGAACCAAAGTTTGTAATCCCCGGCACCGGAGCCGTGGGCATCGAGAACACCTATGTGGTGCGTTCCGAGGGACCCATGGAGTGCATCACCGGCGCGCCGGAAGAAATCATAGATCTCGAAAAATGAATCTCGCCCACCTTCTGAAAGATCCCATATTCCGCACCGTGGGTGCGGCAGCCGACGCTATCGGGCGCCCCTGCTACGCCGTGGGCGGCTACGTGCGCGACCTCATCATCGGCCGCCACAGCAAGGACATCGACTTCGTGACCGTGGGCTCGGGCATCGAGCTGGCCGAGGCCGTGGCCGCCGGCCTGGGGCGCCGCTGCCACGTGAATATCTTCCGCAGCTACGGCACGGCCCAGATCAAGCGCGGGGCGCTCGAGCTGGAATTCGTGGGTGCCCGCCGCGAGAGCTACAACCGCGACTCGCGCAACCCCATTGTGGAGAGCGGCACGCTGGAGGAAGACATCGCCCGCCGCGACTTCACCATCAACGCCATGGCCCTGAGCGTGAACGCCGCCACGTATGGCGAGCTTGTGGACCTCTACGGCGGCATCGACGACATCAAGGCACGCATCATCCGCACCCCGCTCGACCCCGACATCACCTTCAGCGACGATCCCCTGCGCATGATGCGCGCGGTGCGCTTCGCCTCGCAGCTTCAATTCGAAATCGCTCCCGACACCTTCGACGCCATTTGCCGCAACGCCTCCCGCATCGAGATCATCACCGTGGAGCGCATCAAGGACGAGCTGTGCAAGATCATGCGCTCGCCGCGGCCCTCGGTGGGGCTCGACCTGCTCCACCGCAGCGGCCTGCTGGCCCTCATCTTCCCCGAACTCGAGGCTATGGCCGGAATCAGCGTGGTGCACGGCCGCGGCCACAAAGACAATTTCTACCACACCCTGCAGGTGCTCGACACCGTGGCCGCCGCCAGCGACAACGAATGGCTGCGCTGGGCCGCCCTGCTCCACGACATAGGCAAACCCGCCACCAAGCGCTACGACGAACGCACAGGCTGGACCTTCCACAACCACAACTTCATAGGCGCCAAAATGGTGCCGCGCATCTTCAGCCGCCTGCGCCTGGGCATGGGCGAGAATATGCGCTATGTGCAGAAACTCGTGGAACTGCACATGCGCCCGATAGCCCTGGTGGAGGACGAAGTGACCGACAGCGCCGTGCGCCGCCTCATCAACTACGCCGAGGACGACCTCGACGACCTGATGATTCTCGCCCGCGCCGACATCACCAGCAAGAATGAGGAAAAGAAGCAACGCTTCCTCGACAACTTCGACCTCGTGGAGCGCAAATATGAATATATCCGCACCCTCGATGCCGAGCGCGCCCGCCGCAACCCCATCGACGGC
>CAMWRI010000027.1 GCA_947176585.1 uncultured Porphyromonadaceae bacterium | reverse complement strand
TCCCACCTGAACCATGGGGCCGCTTCCGCAAGTTTCGACAATAGCGCTTCCTCGCAACTGCTGAAAACGCTCCGCCTCCATAATCCCAAACGAAAAAGAAACAGACGTGCCGCCCGCGCTACCGGGGCGCGGCAGCCCACTGTCTATTTCATATTAAAGCAGGGGCATGCCTGCTGTGCCGGCGTGCCCCTGCTTTATTGACTTTTAAGGTAATTGACCTTCCCCCATGCGCCATTGCGTGCAAAATCGTATTGATATCTACAGCACAAGCGGCCGTCCATAAAACACGGACAGCTGCTTGTTTATTAGTCTGCAATAGCTTACTGTACGGGAATTTTGGCCACGCGGCGAGCATGGCGGCCGCCTTCAAAGGCGGTGTTGAGGAATGCTTCGACGATGGCGAGGGCCACGTCGGGCTCGATGAAGCGGGCGGCGAGCACAAGGCAGTTGGCATCGTTGTGCTCGCGGGCGAGACGGGCCAATTCCACGTTCCAGCAATGGGCTGCGCGCACGCCCTGGTGCTTGTTCATGGTAATGCCTATGCCGTTTCCGCTGCCGCAGATGGCGATGGCGGGATATACCTTGCCGGCTTCAAGAGCGAGAGCGCAGGGATGGGCAAAGTCGGCATAGTCGCACGAATCGGCGCTGAAGGTGCCGAAATCCTCAAAGGGTATGTTCTGCGATTCAAGCCAGCCCTCGATGATGTTTTTGAGTTCGTAGCCTGCGTGGTCGCTGCACAGCCCCACGGGCACATTGGGTTTCAGGATGCTCATAGTGTTATTTTTCTGCAAAAATAGCGTTTTGGGCCGAGTATCGCAAATATTTTTATATCTTTGTGGTGGTCTTGAAAAATCAGGCCTATAGAACCGAAATACAACCAAAACACCGCAATATAATATGAAGACTGCATTGATCACCGGCGTTACGGGACAGGACGGCAGCTATCTGGCCGAACTGCTCCTGGATAAGGGCTACGAGGTGCACGGCACAATCCGCCGCTCGTCGGTGGACTTCCGCGAGCGTATCGCCCATCTCGAGGGCAAGCCGCATTTTCATCTCCATTATGCCGACCTCACCGATTCAATGTCGATCATCAAGGTGCTCAACAAGGTGCGCCCTGATGAGGTGTATAACCTTGCGGCGCAGAGCCATGTGCAGGTGTCGTTTGATTCGCCTGAGTTCACGGCCAACGTGGATGCCACCGGCGTGCTCCGCCTGCTCGAAGGCATCAGGCAGTGCGGACTGGCGGACACCTGCCGTTTCTATCAGGCATCAACATCGGAGCTCTACGGAAAGGTAGAGCAGGTGCCCCAGAACGAAGATACTCCCTTCCATCCCTACTCTCCCTACGCCGTGGCCAAGCTCTACGGCTTCTGGATCGTGAAGGAATATCGCGAAGCCTACGGCATGTTTGCCTGCTCGGGCATCCTCTTCAATCACGAATCGGAGCGCCGCGGCGAGACCTTCGTTACGCGCAAGATCACCCTCGCTGCCGCACGCATAGCCCAGGGCAAGCAGGACAAGCTCTACCTGGGTAATCTTTCGAGCCTGCGAGACTGGGGATATGCCCGCGACTACGTGGAATGCATGTGGCTCATCCTCCAGCAGCCCGAGCCGGAAGACTACGTGATTGCCACCGGCGAGCAACACTCCGTGCGCGAATTCTGCCTGCATGCGTTCCGCCGCGCCGGCATAGAGCTGGAGTTCCGGGGCGAAGGTGCGCACGAAAAAGGTATCGACAAGGCCACCGGCCGCGTACTCGTGGAGGTATCGCCGGATTTCTACCGTCCCACCGACGTGGTGAACCTCTGGGGTGATCCCACCAAGGCCAAGCGCAAGCTGGGCTGGGATCCATCGAAAAAGACCACCTTCGAGCAGCTCGTGAATCTCATGGTGGACGCCGACATGGCCAAAGTGGCCGCCGAACGCGCCGGCGAGCAGGTGCGCACCAATCTTGCCGAATATCTACGAGAAGGAATCGTAAAGTGATTACAAAAAAAACTACCCCTAAGTTTGCATTCGCTCTGGTAGCCCTGCTGTTCCTGCTATGGGGCGTAGCAAACAATATGAACGATACGCTTCTGGCAGCATTCAAGCGTATAATGTCGATGAGCGACTTACAAACGTCACTCGTTCAGTTTGCGTTCTACGGCGCTTATTTCTGTTTTTCGTTGCCGGCAGCGCTTTTCATCCGCAGATATTCATATAAGAGTGGAATATTGCTTGGTTTGTTGCTATACGCGTCAGGCACCATGCTCTTTTATCCGGCTGGTGAGGCTGCCTCCTACGGATTCTTTTTGTTTGCTATTTATGTAATGGCGGGTGGATGTGCCATTCTCGAAACCACCGCGAATCCTTACATTTTGTCCATGGGGCCAGAAACAACAGCGACCCGACGTCTCAACATCGCCCAAATGTTCAATCCTATTGGAGCAGTAGCCGGTATTCTCATAAGCCGTCACTTTATTTTATCTGAACTACATGTGGCGGACGCGTCAGAGAGAGCCACTATGAGTCCTGAGATTCTTCGATCGCTCCAGAAAATGGAGCTGGACGCTGTTTCTGGTACTTACATGACGATTGGAGTAATTTTGATAATAATTTTAGTGGTAATTGCGTGCGTAAAGATGCCACGTGATAAAGATATCCAATCGGATTCAAGACTGCGCACCACTTTTCTACAGTTAATGAAAAACCACCGATGGAAATACGGTGTAGTAGCACAATTCTTTTACGTCGGAGTTCAAACGGGGGTATGGTCGTTTACAATACGTCTTACCATGCACGAAATGAAAGTACTCGAACATGAGGCATCCATGGTATTTCTATATTCAATTATCGCATTCACTTTATGTCGAATGCTTTTCACTTGGCTGATGGGATTCGTTAGACCTATAGTTCTTCTTATAGGCGCAAGTATAGGAGCCATCATATGTACGGCGATGGTGATATTCTCACACGGATTGGCAGCAATCATAACCTTGGTTGGAATATCCGCATGTATGTCATTGATGTTTCCAACAATTTACGGCATAGCTTTGGAAGGAATATCTGGTGATAGAGCTAAGGTGGGTGCATCAGGTCTGATTATGGCGATTCTGGGTGGTGCGATAATAACCCCTGTTCAAGCTCTTCTATCTGACCGTTTCGGTATCTCAATATCATTTATTGTACCCATGTTTTGCTTTGCAATTGTGCTGGGATATGGATTGTGGGTGCTATATAATTCTTCATTAACTGAAAATGGATAAAAAGAAAGTTTTTGTTAGCGGATGCTATGATATGCTTCATTCGGGGCATGTGGAATTCTTCCGTGAAGCTTCACAATATGGCGACCTGTACGTGGGTATAGGTTCTGATAAGACCATCAGCGAACTTAAGAACCGTAAGACGGTTTATTCGGAAAAAGAACGCCTCTTTATGGTAAAAGCTATCAGATATGTGACGGACGCCTTTATAAATTCCGGTTCGGGAATGATGGACTTCGTTAATACGCTCGAAAAAGTAAAGCCCGATGTATTCGTCGTTAACTCAGACGGAGCCAACGACACCAAGCGTCGCTTTTGCGAAGACAGGGGTATTGAATACGTAGTGCTCAAACGCGAGCCTGCCACGGGCCTCGTAGCACGTTCAACCACAGCACTGCGCGACAATATGGCGTCGTATCTTCCATACCGTATCGATCTCGCAGGCACATGGATAGACCAGCCTTACGTAAGCCAATTTGGCGGAGGTTGGGCTCTTACTATATCCATCGAACCTACATACGAATTTATGGAACGCGGCGGAATGTCCACATCTACGCGCAACGCAGCTAAAAAAATTTGGCCTATTGAGCTTCCGAATTATAATGAAGAGATGATGGCGCGCCTACTCTTTTGCTTTGAGAATGATCCGGAGAATAAAGGTCACGTATCAGGCGCACAAGATGCTATAGGAATATGTATGTCCGGACTGAATAGGCATTATTATGATGGTCACTACTGGCCCAGTCGTATAGAATCATGCCATGACGAAAAAATCTTGGCTTGGCTTGAAGAGCATATCGTAATAGTACCTATGTTTCCACGTAGGCCCGGTTGCTCCGTTGTAGAAGGGAAAGATATCAACCACGAAAAAGTAAGTCGCCTCTCCAACGCCGCCTCCAGAGCTTGGGATGCCATTCTCAACTGCGACCTCGACGCTTTTGCCCAAGCATTCAAAGATTCATTCCATGCCCAGATTTCTATGTTCCCGGCTATGATGCAGCCAGGTGTGCAGGAATATATTGACAAATACTCGTCCAAGGCTCTCGCATGGAAAATGCTTGGAGCTGGTGGCGGCGGTCATCTTGCCCTTCTTCTTCCTGATAATGCTACTATTGAGCCTGAAATGATCTCCATAAAAATCCGCCGCAAAGACACATTTTGATTCACGCCATCATAGCAAACCGCTATGCTCCGGTGCTCGACGACGTGGCTTCGAAGGTATATACCCGCGACATCTTCCGCCGCGACTGAGCGGTTTCTCATAAGGGCAAAAAAACAGCCGGTGAAATTTCACCGGCTGTTTTTTCGGAGCGATAGACGGGACTCGAACCCGCGACTTTTAGCTTGGGAAGCTAACGCTCTACCAACTGAGTTACTATCGCATTGAATATCGTTCAGCGCTGCAAAGGTAATACTATTTATCCTAAAATGCAAGCGCTGCGGCAATCATTTGCGGCGGCGCACACTGCGCGCGGCATTGTTTGAGGACGTGCCTGAGCTTTTGGGCTTGGAGGATTTAACCTTTGCGCTGCGGGCTGCGGGCTTCTTGGAGGAACGTTGTGTGGAACGCGTGGCGCGTGGTTGCTTCTTCTCGGGGGCTGCCGTCACAGTGTCGCCCTTTGCTGCGGCTTCACGCGCCTCACGCGCAGCTATAACTTCCTCACGCGACGGCACCCACAGCTTGGTTTCGAAGCTGTCGAGGCTGGCCTGGATGCTGTCCTGCACCAGCTTGCGCTCTTCAGCATTGGGGTATAGCTGCATGAGGGAGCGGTTGCGCAAGTTGCGCGTCTTATAGATGTCGCCGTCATACATGGCCAACGTGAAGAAATCGTCGTAGGTGCAGGTGGGCATATTGTTGTTGTCGTCCACGAAGATGGTCTGCTGCGCGAGCCAGGGACGAATATCGCTGAACTTGATCCAGAACATGGGATAACGCACTGCATCTCCGCCGAAGTCGCCGGCGCGGTGAAGCACCGGGCATATGGCCTCGATATGCGGACGCAGACGGTTCTGGCGTGTGTCGTACTGCCAGCGTTCAATCACGTAGTAGGAGAGCACTTCGTTGCTGGGCACATCGCTTTCCTCGATCACGAAGCGGGGATTCTTTTCGGTGCTCCCCTTAGCATCGGTGTAGAGAATGTGAAATCGGTCGAGCATGTCGCGCACCTTCACACGGTACTGGTCGGTGAATACTTCGCGTCCGTCGAGATATTCATATGCTGCAAGCTGATTATTTGCCAGCAGGCGCATGATGATGCGGAAGAGGTTCTCCTGTCCCTCGATAGGCTCCTCGGGGAAGTACAGAGCCGCGTTTCCGTCTTTGTTCACATCTATCTGGCGATATATCACGCGCATCCATTGCACATCGGCATCGCTCAGATTTCCGGCGCCGTCTTCATCGAAGAAGTTCTTGACGCGGCTCGAGAGTTCCGAGCCCTGTTGCTGTCCGGGACGTGTGCGATCAGAGCCGGAACGACGTGTCACTCCGGTAGCGTTGTCCTGTGCGGTTATCGAAGCGGCGCAAGCAGCGATCACTCCGGCAACGAGCATTATTTTGCAGCTATATGATTTCATATATGACGTTTTGCTAATTTACAATTACTTCCATGGGCGAGAGGTCGCGTGTGATACCGTCGGGACCAACTGCCTTGATGCGCGAGATATAAAAGCGTTTTCCGCGTTGCAGACGCTGGAACGACTGCTTCTGGCGAGCCGAGAACTGCGCGCCGTCACTCACTTCGGGTATGGCATTGCCCATCGAGTCGAAGAATACGGTCTCGAAACTCAACACCTTGAACTTCGTGTCAATCAGGCCATCGTCGATGGCGGCTTCAAGTCCCGGAGCCTGCAGCAGCAGAGTTTTTGGAAAACCTTTACCGCCCTTGTAGCTGTCTACATTACCCTGAGCATCCTTATAGGATATATATGGAGTGGGATCAGGCAGCTTGCGCACGCGGAAGGTAGAAGTGGCCACCGTGGTGGGGCGACCGTCCATATTGGCTGTCACGGTGATGACGGCATCCTTGCCCACTCCGGACGGACGGGCGGTCCAGTGGTCGCCGTTACGCGTCAGAGTACCGTTAGTCATGGTGGCGGAAATATCATTCATGGCCACACCGGGCACGCTTATACCCACAGGATTGTCGATGCCGGCATAAAGCACGTTCATCATCGATGCCGATACCGTGGCCATGGGCTCGATTACGGTATACTCCGACGAGAAGGGATGACGCGTGGTCGATCCGTCGCCGTGAGGCACTTCAAGATAACCGCTGTAGCTGAACTTACCGGTGGCACCTGTATTCACTTCATACACGCCGTGGTCGTTGCCAAGTTGCGTGCCGTTCACGACCACAACCGGACGCTGGGTAGTATCCACGGCCGCAAGAACGATATTGGCGCTGTACTTGCCGCCGCGCATCACGAGGCGCGACTGCGGCATCACGTAGGCATTGAGTTCGTTTACCCTGACGTCGCCTGCGTCTACCTGCGTCAGAAGCTGTCCGAGCACTTCACCTTCGGCATATAAAATGTCGTTCTGAAGCTTAGTGAGCAGCGTGACCGCAGCAACTACGGGCTGCTGGTCGAATTTTGCTTCCTCCCAAGGTTGCGGAACCAGGGTGCCGGCACGGCGTATGGGTTCGGTGCTCAGAGCTGCACGTATATTGGCAGCCTTGGCAGTATCAGCCATAAGCTCGGCCATATATTCGCGATAGTTGTCCACGCTGTGGCGGAGAGCTTCACCACGGTTATTGCCGGGCGCGAGCATTATAACCGCAGCGGCCTCGAGGTCGTCGCGGCTGATAATGTTGTCAGGGTCGGCGTTCTTTCCGTCGGCTTTTCGCACGATAGCCATCTTCAGACTGTCTATCGTGGCAACTATGCCGGCCGTGCGGTTGCGTACTTCGTCGGCCTTCTCAAGCCACGGCCCCACCTTTTCAGGATTCTGCTCGGCAAGCAGGTCAAGACGATGATATATTGCGGCATTACGGCTGTCAACATTGCTGTTTGACCTGTTGAGACCGTCGTGCACCTGAGTGAAACCGTCCAGCACATCGCTCGACACATTGAGCGCGAGCATGGCCGTGAGGACGATATACATCAGGTTTATCATCTTCTGGCGCGGTGTGAGCCTTGTGTTGTGTGCTCCCATTGATTATTGCTGCTGAGTGGTTGCGGGTGAAGCGGGAGCCACGGGAGCACCGGGCATGGGGGCATGATACATGTTCACGGTCATTGCCGTGATCATGCGCTCATACACATTGTTGAGCTGCTGCATATAGCGTGCCATTTTCTCAGACTCCTCGCAATAATCCGCGCCCGCGTCGGAAGCCTTGGCATACATCTCGCTGATGCGCTTTATACCGCTGTTCACACGCTCGATTGCATCGAGCTGGCCTGAAACGCTGCGGAGCTGAATCTCATATATCGTGTTGAGGCCCGCAATATTTCTGTCAAGGGCTTTCATCTGGTCCACGTAACCGGTGCTGGCGGCCGAAATACCTGCCGAGTTGTCGGTTATGGCCTTATAGCTGGCCAAAAGAGTCTCGCTCACTTCGTTCAGCGCCTGAGTGGTAGCGCGGAGTCGCGCGAGTTCATCAGCCATAGAGGCCATGGATTCGAGCATGGCAGCGGGAGCCTGTCCGTCGGCAGCTACAGGTTGCACGGCAGCCGCTGCAGACGGGGACTGAGAAGCCACACCTCCGGCCACTACTACCTGACCACCGCCCATTGCGGGCCTGTCGGCCTCATCACCGCTTTCGAGCACCGGGAATACCTGCTCCCACTTATATTCGCGGGCAGGACGATCGAAAGCCGTGAGGATAAACATAAGCACTTCCGTGCCCATACCTATAGAAAGGAGAGCGTTGCCTCCCGGCAGGTGAAGAATCTTGAACAGCGCGCCCCATATCACGATTGCAGCGCCTATACTGTAGGCAAAGTTGAAGAAACGCTGCCCGTTGTCGCTGCTGATGAAAGCAGAGATGACATTACGGTATTGCTTTACTTTTCCCATTGCTCTTATTTTGCTTTTTTGTTGTTTTGTTTAGTGCCTTTGGCAAATCCAATCTGGGTGCGCACGCAGCGGAAACCGATGTAGGAGCGCTGCTCGTTCTGATACTCCCACATGCGGAGATCGGAACGGATATTGTGGGCCACGTCCTTCCACGAGCCGCCGCGCACAATCTTGCGCTTCATGCGGTAGGGATCTTCCTTGGCTGCATCGTAGCGGTATTCCGGATTTAGATCGGAAGTAAGGCGGTCCACACTCTCGGTATATGCGGTAGAGGTCCATTCGCTCACATTGCCCGCCATATCGTACAGGCCGAAGTCGTTGGGCGCATATGTGCCCACTCTCGATGTGATCACGTGTCCGTCTTTCACGAAGTTACCTTCTTGCGGTTTAAAGTTGGCGTAGAAGCAACCTTTGTCTTCACTCATAGTGAGATCGCCGTCCCAGGGATACATATTCTCGCTTACACCTGCGCGGGCGGCATACTCCCATTCAGCCTCGGTGGGGAGACGGTATGGTTCGATATATACGCCCTGTTTGCCCAGCGAACGCTTGAGGAAATCCGTACGCCAGTTGGCAAATGCGTTTGCCTGCTCCCAGCTCACACCCACTACCGGGTAGTCGCTGTAGCCGCCATGAGCGAAGTACATGCGCACGTAAGGCTCGTTGTAGGCGTTCTCAAAGTCGTTGACCCAAGCCGTAGTGTCGGGATACACATTCACGATATAAGTGTTGAGGAAGTCGTAGTCGCCGGTGAGACCTCGGGTAATGGTCTCGCGCATGATTTCGCCGTAGTCTGTCACCCATGCGGTATCCTTGCTTATCACGGGGATATCGGTGGGCACGGGCAGATCAGTATTATAATTGCGGCGGGCGGGATCCAGACGGTTGCGTCGCTTGGCGGCCTCCGTGTGGTTGTACACTTCGTAGCGGTAGTTGAGCTGCGTACCATCAAGTTCCTTCACTCCGGTGATGGGATTGATGCGGTAGACACTCTCGATGGCCCGCTGCTCGTCTTCGTTGGGATTTCGCCAGGGAATTGCTTTGTTCCAGTTGAGATGAGGCGTGATTGGATTGCCGTCGCGGTCTTCCTCGATCTTGAAATCTTCGTTGCCGCCATAGGCGGGGTCGGCAAGACGCTCGCGGATAATGCTGTCGCGCACCCAGAACACGAACTGCTTGTACTTTGCATTCGTGATTTCAGTCTCGTCCATCCAGAAGGCGTCGACAGTAACACCACGTGGATTAGCCTTGATATTCCAGGCCGAATCGTCCTTCTGCGGTCCCATCTGCACCGAGCCGCGGTCTACGAGAACCATGCCGTATGGTGTAGGCTCGGCCCAGGCCGTGCCCCCCACCCCGGTGACTTCGCCGCCGCTGCCGCCGTGTGCACCGGATGCACATGAAGCAGCCCCCATGAGAGCTGCCGAGGCCGTAACGGCTAAGAGTATGTTGTGGAATGTATTCATGCTATGTTGTGATTACATTATGCGGATGCTTTTGTGCTTGTTCTTATTTTTGTCGCCATTGTTAATCTTGAGGCTGTAGCCCAGAAATAATTCATGGCTACCAGAGGATGCCTTGGCTATTGCCGACGTGGAGTAGTCGAAGCTGTAGCCCACGAAGAAATTGCGGAACTCGGCTCCGAGCGTCACCGTCACAGCATCATTCCAGCGGTAGCCCACTCCAATGCTCAGGAATTTGCGGTAGCGGGCACGCGCATTGATCACAGCCGAGGTGAAAGTGAAGTCGGATGCCACAATCACAGATGGCAATATATCAAATAACGTATTTTTCACGGGAATATTGCCCTCGCCTTGAAAATACAGAGTGCGGCGCGCACGGAACTCAAATACCTTGCTGCCCGTCATGCCCTCACCGGCCCTGCCGGCCGAGGATGAGCCGCCGGTGGATGCCTCCAGCGTGATAACCGGAGCTCCGAGATGCGTACACGAAATTCCGGCGTTGAAATACTTATGGGAATAATATATGCCGGCCCCGAAATCGAAAGCCGTGCCGTGCACATCATTGGTAGGAATGCCGTCGTCGGCGCCCTGATGGAAATCGTCGTCGTCAGGCAGAATGACTTCCGAGCCCTTGAATCCCTCATCGAAAAGACCGAGCTGCACTCCGGCCGAGAGCGTACCGCCGAAAATCTTGATTTTATAGGCGGCCTGCACTCCGGCGCGCAGACCGGTGTATAGTCCCTCGCTGTCGTGCATCACGGTGGCACCCACTCCGAAACGCTTGCCCAAGAGCGTGAGGGGCATATCGGCCGTGCCCAGGAATGTGGTGGGAGCGTGCTCCACACCCACCCACTGCAGACGTCCGCCGGCACGCAATCTCAGCAATTCCGTTGAGCCTGCCGCGGCCGGATTGTAGAGCGAAGGCACAGCAAAGTGCTGCGACAACAGAGGATCTGTCTGTGCCACAGCCGCGGTTGATGATACCACAGCCAGAATCAGAAATATCGAGCGTACAAAACGAATCATGGCGACTATTCAAAGTAGAACGTGAGCACCACCATCTTGCTGGTGGCTTTCTTGAGCGATGCCGTGAAGCGCTGCGAGGCGGGATCCTCGGCCAGATCGGGGCGGTCGTGCTTGAGCACATCGGTGAGCCCGAGGCAGAATTTCAACTCGGGGATGAACTTGAAATACGGGAGATAGAAGTCGCATCCGAAGCCGAGATTCAGGTAAATATCACTATTTTTAAGCACTATAAGGTCGCGACCGCGCTTAGAGACATCAAAAGCGGGCATCACGCCGCCCACCACATACGGTCGCACGTTGCGATATCGCATTGCTGCTGCTTTGATATCCACAGGCAATACGATAAAGGTGCTCTTCACACTCTGGCGCTCGGTATCGCCGGTAGTGAGGTCGAGAAATCGCAAGTCACGCGTACCGAAGTACATTCCCGGCGACACGCGCAACGAGAAATAGGTGCTCAGGCGGAAGTCGGCAAGGCCGTTCACACAGAAACCCGGCTGATAACCGGGCTGCTCCAAGCGCCATTGGCTGCCGTCCGTTTCAGATATAAGACCATTGTGGGTGAGATTGAGGCCCGAGACGAACGTGCCCACCGAAAAACCGAGATGAAACCGTCGGGAATCGGCATAGGGGCGGTTCATCAACTTGTCGTTGAAGTCGCGAGCAGAGCCGCACAATGCAATTAATGCAAGAAATACGAGTGTGAACGGGCGGAAAATTTTCATCAACAATTAAACGAGTGCGCGGCCCGTTTATTGTATTCCGCTGTCAGTTTTTGGCGAATAGCCGCTTCAATGCCAGGGCCTGATCGTTGAGCATCATCCGCATAGGCGTGACCAGCGGCGTAAATGCTTCCTTATGCGGATTGGTGAATATGCGCAGGGAGCCTGCGTGGCATTCCACTTCAAGGCGTTCGCCAAGGGTCAGAGGTTCGCCGTCGATATGTGCCGGACCGGGTGCCGACCGCACGATAGTGGCCCGACGGGCGCGCACCGTCTCCACCAGCGAATTTTTGCCAATGAAACCGGCCATCATATCGAAGCCCACCACTGCTTTCTGCAGCGTATTGCCAGAATGCACCACGGTGATATCGAGCACGCCGTCGCGTATGCTGGCATCCGGCGCTATAAACGCGTTGTTTCCGTATTGCGAAGCGTTGCAGCACACCACAAGAAATGCTTCACGCGTGAATTCCTTGCCATCTATCTCAATGGTATATTGCTCGGAATCGTAGTGGATGAATTCCTGGATGGCACATTGCAGGTATGTGAGCAATCCACGCCTGTGGCAACGCGCGAAATGATCGCTCACAGCCGCATCGAATCCCACGCCGAAGGTGCAGAAGAAAGGTCTACCACACACGGTGCCGTAGTCGCAGCTCACGACATTGTCGGATGCCACTATCTCCAGCGAGCCGTCTACATCCACGGGGATACTGATATGGCGCGCGAGGCCGTTGCCTGACCCGGTGGGTATGATACCCAGAGCCACAGGCGTATTGCACAGCGCGCGTGCAGTCTCGTTCACCGTGCCGTCGCCGCCACATGCGAGCACACCATAAAAATCCCTGTCTACAGCCTTCCCAGCCAGGCGCGTGGCATCGCCCGCACAAGTAGTGTACTCCACATGCACGTCGAAGCCAGCCTCTGCGAGCCGGGCTTCAATCCTTTCAGCAACACCTTTCTTGGAGGTGGTTCCGGACACCGGATTTATTATGACCATTAGCTTGCGCATGGTGCAAAATTAGCTATTATTTTCGAATTTGCAGCCGCAGGAGCAAATAAAAAAGCCTGCCAGAAGCGTAAGTGCTCCCCCGGGCAGGCTTTGCAAGCTGTGATTCGGGTCTTTATCCCCGCAGCGCCTTCAGTGGAGCTGCGGAGACAATATCATTAAAGTTTGCCTTGTTCGGCAAGCAGGGTCATCGAGGGCTGATCGCACACCTCGGACGGTCCGAAGTACTGGATGGGGCCGGGATATACGTAGCAGGTGTTCACTGCCCACTGATCGCGCTGAGCGGCAAACTTTTGGAAAGGTGCGCCGTCCAGACGCACAAGAGCCTTCTGTATCACGGGTTTCATCTCGCCGTGGCGACGCTCCATGTTGAGCATCATGGTCACGGGGATACCGCCAGCCACCCACTGAACGCTGGGCTTGGTGAGACCGCTCACGCTCGACATATAGCCTGTCACACCGCTGTTTATGAGCATTGCGGCGTTGTAGCCGAGAGCGTAGCAGTAGTCGGCGTCGAAGTTGGAGGGATCTGCGCAACGGCCTTCATAACCGAAGAAGTGGTGCTGAGCGGCAAACTTGCCGTTGTACTTGCCTTCCTTGCGCATCTCGGCCAGACGGGTCGCCACCATGGCGCTGAGCAGTTTCTCGGTCTCGATGAGCGAAACCTGCACGTTGCCGTGGGGGTCGCGGTCGAGGCTGAGCTGCAGGGCCACTTCCTCTGGGAGGGAAGCATAGGTGGCTGCATTTTCAGCGCTGAGCTTGCTGATCACATATGCACGCACGTCCTTACGCTCCATCGAGCTGACGGCAGTGTCGCCTGCCAGCATATCGTTCAGCTCGGCTATGAGCTTCTTGATGGCGGGAATAAACTCGATTAGGCCTTCAGGGATGAGCACGGTACCGAAGTTGTTGCCTTCGGCCGCACGTGCAGCAACGATGTCGGCGATGCCGTTCACCACATCCTGCAGGGTCATGTTCTTGGCCTCTACCTCTTCTGAGATAATGCAGATATTGGGCTGCGTCTGGAGTGCGCATTCAAGAGCGATGTGGCTGGCCGAGCGACCCATGAGCTTAACGAAATGGTAGTATTTCTTGGCGGAGTTGCAGTCGCGCTGAATGTTGCCGATAACCTCGCTGTACACCTTGGTGGCTGTGTCGAAGCCGAAGGAAGTCTCGATCCATTCGTTCTTGAGGTCGCCGTCGATGGTCTTGGGGCAACCGATCACCTGCACGCCGGCACCAATAGCCTTGTAATACTCGGCAAGTACAGCGGCATTGGTGTTGGAGTCGTCGCCGCCGATGATGACGAGAGCGGTGATACCCAGTTCCTTGAGGATTTCAAGGCCGCTGTTGAACTGCTCGACCGTTTCGAGCTTGGTACGTCCGGAACCGATGATGTCGAAGCCGCCGGTATTGCGGTACTCATCGATAATGGGAGCAGTGAGCTCAATATATTTGTGGTCCACGAAGCCGCCGGGACCCATAAGGAAGCCGTAAAGATGGCTGTCGCGGTTGATTTTCTTAATACCGTCAAACAGGCCGCTGATCACGTTGTGGCCGCCGGGTGCCTGGCCGCCGGAGAGGATCACACCCACGTTCACGGGCTTGTTCTGGCCGGGGTTGGGATCTTTCTCGAATTTCAGCTCGGGCAGGCCGTAGGTGTGGGGAAACAAGGCCTTGATTTCTTCCTGGTCGGCCACGCTCTGGGTGGGCTTGCCTTCAACGACACGCACAGCACCTGCCAGCACCACGGGGAGTTTGGGCTGATAGGCTGCGCGGGCCTTCTGGAGTGCACTTTTTTTCATCAGTATATATTATATAATGTTGTATTACTAATTACGATGCAAATTTAACGCTTTCCGCCAACAATCACAAATTTTTTTAATGGCTCTTGCTGCCGAATGTCTCCTTCACGTTCCACACGGCCGCTGCTCCTGCAAGCAGCAGGATTCCGCTCACCACAAGCATCCACACCGTCTGCGGTGCGCCGTTGGCTCCGGCAGGGAAAAGGCCGAGCACGAAGCCGCCACACAGCGCAGCAATGATCTGCGGCACGCAAATAGTGCAGTTGAACAGGCCCAGATAGGTGCCGATATGATTTCCGCTAAGGGCATTCGTGAGTATGGTGAAGGGCATCGCCAGCATAGCGGCCCATGCGCAACCCATAAGAGCGTAGCTCACGGAGAGCCAGCCGGGAGAATGCACGAAGTAAACCGAGATGAAGCCGGCGGCTCCAATAAGCAGACTTATGGAATATGCCGGTTTGCGACGGCGGAAAGTAGCAAGTACAGCAGCCCAAATCACGGCGGCTATAGCCTGGATGGCGAGAAGCACACCATTCCAGTCGCCGGCGTCCTGATACTGCTTGCTCGCGGCGTTCAGCACTGTCACGTAATTGAGGGTCACATCCTCGGGGCTGTGCACAGCAGGCAACTGCGATGTCTGGTCAAGCACATATTCACCGCTTGAATTGTCGCGGGCCGCTATGTGGGCCATCGTGAGCACCGTACCGGAAGCCACGCGCTGCAGTGCCGAAACTGTCTCGGCTCCGGATTTCACTTCTATCGGGGTGCTGTCCACCACAACCACGTCGCCGGCGGTGGCGAAGCAGCCTTTATGTGCATTTACCTTGACGATTCCGTCGGCCATCACGGGAGCGCCCGAAGCGATGATGGTGTCGCCGTTGATGCACACCACGGAAGGAGCCAGGAAATTGCCGTCGATATTCACGCCCGCCATCACAAGGCTGCCATCCATTATCACCGGATTATCGCCGTCAAAAATGTATTTGTCGGAGTACTCGCGACCGTCGATAGTCACTCCGGTTATGCGTTGATATGAAGGAGCGTTGTAGGCGTGACTGGCAATAGCGTCGGTAGAATACGTCCACATATACAGGAAAGCCGCCCAGCAGAAGAACTGCACGATTCCCACCGTCCAAAACACCTTCGGAGCTTTCATCAGCAGGCGAAGCATACTCTCGCTCTTTTCTTCCTTTCCCTGAGGCTTTTGCTCTATGCCGTGGAATGCAGCATATTCGGCGGGATTCATCTCCTTAACCTTGACAAGAGTATAGATCACGCACAGCAGCAGTATTGCAGCCCCGATATAGAATGCGCCCGTTACGGTGGCGGGTACCTCTCCGGCAGGAGCCGTGTTGCTCAGGAACATGGCAAGCACGATAGGAGCTATGTAGCCTACCACGCTGCCGGCGTTGCACAGGAAGCTCTGAATACTGTAGGCAAGGCCCTTCTGGCGTTCGTTCACCATATCACCCACAAGCATCTTGAACGGCTGCATAGCCATATTGATGCTTGTGTCGAGAAACATCAGCATTATGAGACCGAAAATAATCGCCTGCGATACCGTGAGGCCCAGCGAACCGGAATTAGGAAGGAAGCACATCACCACGATAGCCACCAGAGCACCCACCACGAGATAAGGCAGGCGGCGTCCCAGGCGATTCCACGTGCCGTCGCTCGCAGCGCCCACGATGGGCTGCACTATAAGCCCCATGAGGGGTGGCAAAATCCAGAAATAGCTCAGGTCGTGAGGATCGGCTCCGATGGTGCTGAATATACGGCTCACTTGCGAGCTCTGCAGAGCATAAGCGATCTGCACGCCGAAAAAACCGAAGCTGAGGTTCCACAGTTTCCAGAATCCAAGGTCTTTTTGATCTGTCATAAAGTAAAGTAGTATGATATTTCTGCAAATTTAACGATTTTACAATTTACGACCAATTTCGGAAGCGTATTTTTGAAAAAAATAATCCAAATTAGCTATTTTTGCAGAGCAAATGCAACAGGCGTTTTATGAAAAATAAAAACTCTCAACGATTATTGCCGGCGCTGTTCAGCTCCTTTTTCCGCATAGGAGCTTTCACTTTCGGCGGCGGCTGGGCTATGATTAGCCTGATAGAACGGGAGATAGTGGACAAGCGCGGGTGGATTGACCGCGCCGAGTTTCTTGATCTTCTGGCAGTGGCGCAGTCGTTGCCGGGCATTCTAGCCGTGAATATATCGGTGGCCGTGGGCGACAAGCTCCGCGGTCTTCGCGGCAGCCTTGCGGCTGCGTGCGGCACTATTCTGCCGTCTTTTCTCATAATCCTTGCGATAGCCATCTTCCTCAATCCCGAGAGCATCACGTCGAGCCCCACCCTCACGGCAATTTTCAAGGGCATCCGTCCGGTGGTGGTTGCCCTTATCGTGGCGCCGGTGATCACATCGGCCAAGGCCGCTCATCTCACGTGGCGCACGCTATGGATTCCTGTGGTCGTGGCGCTGGCAGTGTGGTCCAAGCTGCCAGTGGTGTCGAATCCTATACTCTATATTACAGCGGCCGCTATTATCGGTTGGCTGCTTATGCGCAGGAGCCGCAACGCACTGGCTGCGAGAAAGGAGGCAGGACAATGATCTACCTGAGACTGATATGGAGCTACCTCAAGATAGGTTTCTTCGGCTTCGGAGGCGGCTATGCCATGCTGGCTCTGATTGAAAACGAGATTGTAACGCCCGGGTGGATTAGCGAAAAGACATTTACCGATATCGTGGCGGTATCGCAGATGACTCCGGGCCCTATCGGCATCAATTCCGCCACATATATCGGATATGTGGCACCCACCACACACGGCTTTCCCTCTCCTCTGTGGGGCCTCCTGGGCTCGATTCTGTGCACTCTGGTGGTGATTCTGCCGTCGTTTCTTCTCGTGCGCTATGCGAGCCACTATATTCGCCGCCACCGCGACAGTGCATTTATAGCCGGGATGATGGCCGGACTGCGCCCGGTGGTCGTTGGCCTCATTGCATCGGCGGCATTGCTGCTCATGAACGGCGCCAATTTCGGTACTGATTCGCACGATGTGGCATGGAGCATCGGACTCGCCGCCGCCGCATTGGCGGTGAACCTCTTCACCCGTCTTCACCCCATTCTGATAATTATCGCCGCAGGGTTCCTTGGCTGGCTGATTTTCTGATTGATTCATGACTTACGGGGAGGCTACTTCTTATATTTTCGAGCAGCACGCGGCATTTGAGCGAAGCGGCAGCGGCGCCTACAAGCCCGGGCTCGAGCGCACTCTCGCACTCTCGCGCGCATTCGGCGACCCGCACAGGCAGCTCGCTTGCGTGCACATAGCCGGTACGAACGGAAAAGGCACAACCGCCCACACCATAGCGGCAGCCCTTTCTGCAGCCGGCTACCGCACAGGGTTATACACTTCGCCCCATATAAGCGATTTCGCCGAGCGTATAGCCGTGGATGGCAATTATATATCGCATGAGGCGGTGGTGGATTTCGTGGAGCGTTACCGCGCTGCAGCACTCGAGAGCCTCGGAGCATCATTCTTCGAGCTCTCCACTGTCATGGCCTTCGAGCACTTCCGCCGCGAGCATGTGGATGTGGCTGTGGTCGAGGTGGGGCTGGGCGGCAGGCTCGACAGCACTAATATCATCACTCCGGTGCTCAGCGTAGTCACCAATATATCGCTCGACCACACAGACCTGCTGGGAAATACCATAGAAGAGATAGCTCGCGAAAAGGCGGGCATATTCAAGCGCGAAGTGCCGGTGGTTGCAGGTGAAGCTGACGATAGAGTGCGCCATGTATTCGAACGGGAGGCCCGCCTCGCCGGCACGGATGTGGTATATGCATGCGACAGGAAAGACATAGCGGTGCGTTCCGAGCGCGACTCGTCGGTAGCCGTGACGGAATCTCCGTTCGGTGCTTTCAGCACGGCTCTGCGCGGCAGTTTTCAGCTTGCGAACGTGCGCACCGTCATATGCGCCCTCGATAAACTGCGGGGCTTGGGATACGATATATCGGACGAAGCAGTGCGCAGGGCTTTCGGAAATGTTACGCGTACGCTGCACGGACGATGGGAAATCATCGACGGCGTGCTGTGCGACACCGGTCATAACGCGGCAGCATGGGAGCACACGGCGGCCTATCTCGCCGGCAGGGGCGACATCACTGTGATTATAGGGTTTTGCGCCGATAAAGACGTGGACAGTATCGTGGCCATGCTTCCGCATAATCCACGCTATATATGCGTGCAGGCCTCAACGCCGCGTGCTATCCCGGCCACAGAGCTAGCTGCAATGCTGCAGGCACGCTCGCTTCGGGCTGTGGCCTCTAAATCTGTGATCTCAGCAGTAGACACCGCACGCAGGCAATCCGGCGAAGTCTTTCTGGGGGGGAGCTTCTATGTGATCGCCGACTGGTTGAAAAAATCCTGCGCCGACAATTGAAAACAACTGATATTTTTGTACATTTGCATCATGCTACAATTTATTGCAACGATTAACGACAAATACTCTGTGGCCGAGCTGGCACAGATGGCCATAGAGGGCGGTTGCCACTGGGTGGAACTCGACCTGCCCGCAGCATCGGACGATTTCGTGCGTGCCACAGCACTGGAGCTTAAGGATCTCTGCCTCGAGACCGGCTCGTTTCTCACTATAGTGGACCGCCCGCAGGTGGCGCGTGAGATAGGGCTGCATGGTGTTCAGCTCAGAGGCCAGAAAGCCTCCGAGGCGGCTGCCCTGCGCGAAGAACTTGGCGCCGAGGCCATAATCGGCATCGAGGTGGGCAAAGCCGAAGAAATACTTAAAGTGCAGAATCTCGACATCGACTACGCCACGCTGCCGTCAGGATTAGGCGTGGCTCAGGTGGAATCGATAGTGGGTGCCGTGCGCAAGGCCGATATGTCGCTCCCAATAGTCGCCCGAGGGGAATTCACTCCTGAAGGCGCTATTGAAATGATTGTGGCCGGAGCAAGCGGCATCGCTGTTTCGTCGGCTATTGCAGATGCCACCGATCCGGTGGAAGCCACCACATTGCTGATAGAGGCTCTCGAAGCCGCCAAATAATGCCATGAGCAAGTCCGAGCTGTCAAAGACCGGCTGGAAAGTGGCCCTCGCCACCGCCATAGGCATAGGCGTTGTGGCGTGGATGTTCTCCCGTGAGTTCAATCCCGAGGCGCTCAAGGGCTTCCATTTCGATGCCCGCATGATAGCGTGCCTATTTTTGGCTGCGATAGCGATGTGTGGCCGCGACTTCGGTCTGGCCTGGCGCTTCAGGGCTATCACGGACGGAGATCTGTCGTGGAAACACGCGTTTCAGGTAGACCTGATGTGTGCCTTCACCTCCGCAATCACTCCATCGGCAGTGGGAGGGAGCCCGGCGGCAATCTTTTATCTCACTCGCGAAGGAATATCTTTTGGGCGGGCCACCACCCTTACTCTCACCACATTGCTGCTTGACGAGTTGTTCTTTGTGGTATTCTGCCCTATCCTGGTGCTTCTGCTTCCTTTAGATGATCTTTTTGGCCACGGCGGTGCGATATTGGGAAGCGTTCGCATAATCTTCTGGACGGTTTATTTTGCCATCGTGCTTTATACCGGGCTGCTTTACGCAGGAATCATATGGAAGCCGCAGACTGTGGCACGCACTCTCAGGCGCATTTTTTCGGTGCGGTGGCTGCGCCGCTGGCTGGGAGGCGTGGAGCGCATGACCGATAATATGATAGCCACGTCAGCCCATGTGCGCGGATGCACGCGAAGCTGGTGGATGCAGGTGTTCGGAGCAACCGTGGTATCGTGGTTTTCGCGCTACCTCGTGGTCAACGCACTGTTCTGGGGCTTCGTTCCGTCGGCCGACGGTCTGCTTGTGTTCGGCCGCCAGTTCGTGGTGTGGGTGGTGCTTATGGTAAGTCCCACTCCCGGCGGCAGCGGCGTGAGCGAATGGCTTTTCTCAAACTACTACGGCGACCTTATCGGCAACGTGAGCATGGCTCTCGTGCTGGCTATTATATGGCGCCTGTATTCATATTATGTATATCTCGTGGCCGGCGCATTCCTTGTGCCGCGCTATTTCAGAAAACAAAAAAAGGCAGTTGAATGAAAATCACGGCAATAATTCCGGCCCGTTATGCATCGTCGCGCTTTCCGGGCAAACCTCTGGCCATGTTGGGCGGCAAGCCCGTGGTGCAATGGGTATATGAGCGAGCTACCAAAGTATTCGACAGCGTGGCAGTGGCGACCGACGACCGGCGGATAGCCGATGCCGTAGAATCCTTCGGGGGCGTGGCTGTGATGACTTCCCCATCCCACCCGAGCGGTACGGACCGGGTGCGCGAAGCGTTCAATCTTCTGGGAGCTGCCGGCGACGTGGTGGTGAATATACAGGGCGACGAACCCTTCATCAGCACCGAACAACTTCGTGCGCTCGCCGATTGTTTCGCTGATCCGCGCACAGACATCGCCACGATCGTGCGCCCATTCAGGGGCACATATGCCGAGCTTGCGGATCCCAACAAGGTTAAGGCTGTGCGCGACGAAGCCGGCTACGCACTATATTTCTCGCGTTCAGTGATCCCATGCGTGCGAGGCCATGAGCAGGAAAGCTGGCCTTCGCTGGCTCAATATTATATACACGTGGGGCTCTATGCTTATCGCGCGGAAGCACTTGCGCGCATCGCCGATCTCCCTCAAAGTGCTCTCGAAAAAGCCGAGAGTCTCGAACAACTAAGATGGCTGCAAGCGGGAATGCGTATCCGCACGGCAGTGTCGGAGGTGGTAACGGTAGGAATCGACACTCCGGCCGATCTGGCCGAGGCACAAAGCATGATTGACAGCCATGAATAAGGAACTTGATCGCCGCGTAGCACCGCCGGTTTCGCCATTCGGTCGCCTCGTGCTACCTCCGGAAAAGGTTTATGAGGCAAACGGAGTGAGGCTGCATATTGTAGCCGACAGGCAATGCCCCATGGCGCGCATATGCATCCTTGCCCGGGGCGGTAAAAACGAGGCTTCTTCGCGCGCCCTTGCGGAAGCCGCCGCAAGAGTACTTCCGGAGGGTTCAAAACGCTTCGACGTGGACCGCACAGCCGACATCATTGACTTTCACGGCGCTTCAATCGCCGGCAGGTGCACCGACCATTACACACGCCTGGATCTTACCGCTCCGTCCCGCTATATCGCTGAACTGCTACCGCTTCTCGCAGCTATTCTCGAGGCTCCTGATTTCCCGGACATACGTCTGGAATCAATCAAGTCGATGCTTGCGGCACAGTGCGCCTACAACCGTTCGCGCGTAGATGATATCGCCGAGCGTAACGCCCTGGCTCTCATAGCCGGAGGTGAACATCGTTTCGCGCAGCAAGTTCTTCCGGAAGATTTTGCCGCTATCAGCAAGGATGCCACATTGGATTATCTGAACGCGTTGCTATGCCGCGACAATATAGAAATATTCCTGAGCGGCGGCGTCAGCGACTCGCTTGAGGAGGGCGTCGCGCAGATTGCGGCAGATTTGCCGCAAGGGACTTCGGTGCCCGTCCACTTCTTGCCGTTCACGCCGCAGGAGCCACAGATAAAGGATATAGAGGTGGATGGTGCCGAGCAGTGTGCCGTGCAGGCTATGATTCCCGCCGTGCCCCGTTCCCACCCAGACTACATCCCTCTGAGACTTGCGGTGACTGCGCTCGGCGGATTTTTCGGAAGCCGTCTCATGCAGAATATACGCGAGGACAAAGGTCTGACGTATGGCATATCTTCGTCGCTTTGCGGCGTTCAGGAAGGCAGTTATGTGGATATTGCCGCACAATGTGCACCGCAGTACACCGGGCAGCTTCTCGATGAGTTGCGCGGCGAACTCGTGAAAATGGCCACCGTTCCACTCACATCCGACGAACTGCTGCGAATGCGGCTCTATGAGCAGACCAGACTCGCTTCCGTTCTGGACAATGCAATCGCCACCGGCGACCACTATCTCACAGCTGCCACTATAGGCATGCCCCCCGGCTACTTCAGCGAGCAGGAATCAGTTACAGCCACTATCACGCCCGATCAGATAGCTGAGGTGTCGGCCCGTTACCTTATACCCGACAATTTGCGAATAGTCATCGCCGGGCTCGGCCAGTGTTAAAGTAGGTTAAAGCACTTGCGCGATTCATCAAAACTCTCTACCTTTGCACCCGTAAAACATCGCGGGGTGGAGCAGTGGTAGCT
>CAMWRI010000026.1 GCA_947176585.1 uncultured Porphyromonadaceae bacterium | reverse complement strand
AAAAAAGATGGCCTCAAACAGTACAATTTCTATAGGATTTATAATGGAGGGCACAGATGGGCTCAAGCAGCTCTGCGTGGATGCCGATGCCCTACGCCAGATTATGGGGGCCACCGTTACCGAAACTGAAAAATTGCATAAAAGTTTTATCAATTATGCGGCTATCGGTAATACTATAAACCACGTTGTTAATGCTATAGGTGAGATTCATCAAGTGCTTGGTGAGCTCACCGGAGCATATACGGCACAGATTGAGGCTGAGACCAAGCTTGCGGTGAATATGCGTAACACCATGAGCGCCACCGAGGAGGAGATTCAGAGCATAAAGAATCTGTGCGCGGCGCAGCAAGAGCTCGGGGTGGTAGGCGACGAGGTGCAGCTGGCGGGTGCTCAAGAATTAGCCACTTATCTGAGCCAAAAAGAGAGCCTGGAGCAGCTCATCCCGGTGATGAACGATATGCTGGTGCAGCAATACGGCATGAATGCCTCGCAGGAAAATGCGGCTCAGATAGCCACGATGCTGGGCAAGGTGATGGACGGTCAGACGGGCGCCCTCAAACGCTATGGTTATACCTTTGATGAAGCACAGGAGCAGATATTGAAATACGGCGATGAGGCTCAGCGGGCAGCGGTGCTCTGCGATGTAGTGAGTGCCTCGGTGGGTGGTATGAACGCCGAAATGGCCAAAACTGATGCGGGTAAGATGCAGCAGACTGCCAACTGGATAGGCGATGTCAAAGAAAAACTTGGTGGGCTCGCTCAAGCTGTTATGCCATATTTAACAATGGCGTATGAAGCTGCAATAGCAACCGGAGGGGTATTGAAAATAATAGCAGCAATAAAAACCTTAATTGGACCTATTAGAACTTGGTGGGCTTCTCAGAGGCAAGTAAATTCTGAGCTCAGCAAAACCTCGGTAGTAGCTAACGCAGCAGCGCAGAGCACGGCAACGATGGGCACGTCGGCAAAGACCGCCGGCGTGGCGGTGCGCTCATTTTCGATGGGCATGAGAAGTCTTCTGGTGGTCTCAGGCATCGGTATTGCCATTGCAGCTCTGTCTACGGCGTTTGACCTGTTTTCCAGCAAGGCTGGCGATGCTGCCGAGGCATCCGAGAAACTCGCCGAAGCCCAGGATAAGGCGAAGCAGGCATCGATGGAGCGCGAGCAGCAGCAAAGGGCCGAAAATTCAGAGATTGCCAATGCCCGTGCTCTACTCGATATTCATATCGCGAAGCTCAAAGAATTTCATGGCTCCAAGGCTCAGGAGAAAAAGCTCGTGACAGAGATGAACAACACCTACGGCGAGACCATGGGCTATTACAAAACCACATCTGAATGGTACGAGACCCTCAAGAAAAACAGCGAGGCATATTGCCGCCAGCTGGTACTCGAAGCACGCATAAGAGCCCTGGCCACTCGCTTGGGTGAAAAGGAGCAGCGCTTGGTTGATATGGGAGGCACCGTGCCCGCACCCTCCGGGGCATCTGCTCCGGCTCCTGAACAGCCGGCCTCCCCGGCTAAAGATTTAGCCCCCACGCCGGCCCCCGCACCGGTTACGAGCAAGAGCGAGCGCTCCAACTTCCCGGCGGCCGAAACTTTATTGAATAACAGCCGCGGCAATAGCAGGCGCATGAGCCTGAACATGCAGCAGCAGGTGGAGGCCGCGGCGGAAAGTATGCCGCCGGTTACCGTTCCCGCAAGGGTGCTCCCCGAGATTAAGGCGGAGGATACTAAAAAAGCCATGCAATCTATCCTGGAGAAAGAAATTGAAAAAGACACCGCCCAGCTCAATGACCTGACGCTGGAACTCGCCGGCATTTCTTTCGATAAATCAGGCTCAACGGGCGCTCCGGGAAATAATGAGCCCAAGTGGACAGAGGACGCAAAGACGCTGGAGGACTACACCAACAATCTGAGTTGGCTCGATAGTCAGCTCAAGAAGGTGAGCATTGACGATAAAGAGCAGATTGAAGACCTGAAGAAGAAGCGCGAGTTCACTGAGCAATACATCGCAGTGCTACGCGAGCAGCTGGGATTGCAGCAGCGGGCAGGCAAAGACCGTGGGCGGCGTGCAGGCGAGGAGGTGAAGCAGCTCGAAGCCCCCAAGAGCCTGCTCCCGGCGATTCCCACGATCGACCCCTCGGCGATCGTGCCTGAGAGCGGCCCCTTCGATATGGCCGGAGAAGCCATTGACCGGTATATAAAAAAGCTCGAAGGGCTGCGCACGCAGCAGGAGCTCGTGTGTGGCGCGCTGGCCAATGTGGGCTCGGCCATGAGCAGCATGGGCGACGTGGTGGGCGAGGGAGCCGGTGCATGGCTGGAATACGGCGCCAAGGTGGTGGGAGCCGTGTCGCAGGTGCTCCCGCAGATTCTCGCTCTCACGAGCGCCCAGTGGGCCGAGGCGCTATCGGGTGTCTCATCATCGGCCGCTGCGTTGCCTCCACCATTTAATATCATAGCCATAGGCGCGGGCGTTACCGCTGTGCTGGCGGCTATGGCAGCGGTGCCAAAATTCGCCGACGGCGGCATTGCCTACGGTCCCACACTGGGTATTTTCGGCGAATACGCCGGAGCCTCCCACAATCCCGAAGTGGTGGCACCGCTCAATAAATTGCGCGACCTCTTGCAGCCGGCATACGGCTTTGGCACCAACGAGGTGCGTCTGCGCATCAAGGGCCGCGACCTCGTGGGATTGATAACACTGGAGAATAACCTCAAAAATCGTAGCTAATGGCGATGTATCTTAAATATATGGGCGAGTTTCTGAGCCGCGCCGGCGTAGTGTGGCGCGTAGAAATATTCCAGGAGGCCGAGCAGGCATGGCCGGCCGTGGGCTCGCTCACCTTCGAGGCCGATGAGGCGCTCGTGATAGAATGGGAGCAGGCGGCGAAGGATGATGTGGTGTGTGGCAGCACGGCCACGCTGCGCATAGAAAGTCCCGGAGACCGCACTTATCAGGACCTCTACACGGTGGCCCCGGGCACGATACGCATGGACGTATATCGCGAGGGCGCGCTCTATTGGAGCGGGATGCTCGACCCGGAATTTTACGAAGAGCCCTACGAACGGGCGGCCCGCTACCCGGTATCGCTCACGTTCTCGGACTTCGGCATCCTCGACCGCCTGAAATACGATCTCATGGGCATGACCACCCTGCGCAGCATCGTGAATGAGTGCCTGCGCCGTGCAGGGCTCAACACCGTGCGCGACGAAAGCCTCATAAGCACCTCGCTATCGCCGGCAGGAGCGCCTATGGAACTGGATGCACTGCGGGTGCGCAGCGACAATTTCTACGATGAAGACGGCGAGCCCATGACCCTGCGCAAGGTGCTGGAGGGCGTGCTTCAACCGCTGGGGCTGCGGATTATCCAGAGGGCCGGCAAGGTGTGGATCCACGACCTCAACGCGCTTTATTCAATGGCTCCGCAGCTTGAGGCTAAGTGGGACGGCGACCGCCAGACAATGGGCACCGACCGCGTGTACAACAACGCTCGCATCACCTGGAGCCCCTATGCCCAAAGCGGCAACCTGGCCCCGACGGATTGCTGGACAGAGGACACAGACCCGACACGCACCGCCCTGGACGTTGACGGCGGCGAGGTCGTGGGCGACTGCCGCATTTACTCCTACCACACCACCGACGATGTGCAGCATCGGCTCGATCCCTCGGATTGCGGCTTCACGCTATGGACCTCCACTAAAGGCGAGCACGTCGAGATTCCGGATCCCGAAGCACGATTCTTCAAGATCGTGCCGCAAAACGATGGCCAGGAGAGCGAGGGGGTGGCCCTGGTGTGGCCGTCGCGGCATCTGATCTTTTACCGCCGTGAAGGCATTTCGATGGACGTGATGAAGGGCACGATAGCGCGCACGGGCGGGGTGGTGTTTCGTACCGAAAAGGTGCAGCTGCCGCCGGTGGTAAAAGACGGTGGCCGGCTGGCCGTGCGTGTGGCCCTCAACCTTATGCTCGACCCGCGCATTAACCCCTTCGAGGCCGCCTGGGATGATGTCAATGACTTTTGCAAAGACTGGGAGAAAAAGTGGAATCTGCGCGGCAATTTTGTGTACGTGCCCGTATCGATACACTTCCGCCCCGCCGGTACTCTCGACAGCTATACCTGGGATAACCGCGACGTGCTGCGCAAGGACGTGAAAAACGACCGCGTGGCCACGGCAGAGAAAACCATGGGCCGATGGGTGAAGGACACGGGAGCAGTATCCACGGCGTGGGGCTATCTGGCCTACTACAACTCCGACGACCGCCAGGAGAAAAGCGGCGTGATGGGATGGAAAAAGAATCGCCCTGCTATCAACCCGCACCGCGGTTATCTGCTTTCTTCCCTCGCCAACAGCGAAGACGGCCAGCTGCTACCCTATCCCGCCTTCGGCACCGCCGGTGGAGAGCTATGGATCGACGTGCACACGGGCTGGGTGCTCAGCGACGGCAACGAAAACATCCCAGCCGATCGCATAATCGATTCTTACGGTTTGTGGAGCAAATACAGCTGGGCACTGTGCCAGCTCCCCGAGATTGAAGTGGTCAATAATAACCTTTACGACACGAAAATCAGTGATGAAGATGTGGAATACAGCGCCGAAATCAACCCCGACGCCAAGGAAGACATCGAAATCGACACCGTGTGTGGTACCGCCGCCGAGGGCGTGCCCATGGCCCGCGGTGCCTACTTCAACGCCACCACCGGCTCGCAGATAACCGAGCTGAGCCGAGCGGGGCGCACCACGCAGGCCGAAGAATTGCTCATCGGCACGCTCTTCAGCCAATACGCCGAACGACGCACCCGCCTCAGCGGCGACATGACAATTGCCGACGGACCGCTCGCCGTCTACACGGAGGCAAACCAGGGCGACCGCATTTTCATGCTCACCGCCGACACTCAGGACGTGATAGCCGACGTGAGCACCGCCACTATCACCGAATTAAGACCAGACGAATACGATAAAGAATAATGGCTAAAAAATTCACACTCACCACCACACCGCGCGCCGCCATGCCTCGCAGCAAGCGGCTGCGCGAACTGGGCGCCGGAGCATCGACAGCCGGGAGCGCTTCCGTCACCGTCAACGCATCCGGTGCGCCGTCCTCCGATAACTCCGAGGGGCACACCCATGAAAACAAGGCCGCACTCGACCGCATCAGCGACGACCGCGACGGCTACAGCTATATCACCCGCAACGTAGAGACGGAAAACACCGAGACCGGCGAAATCGAGGTGCTCACCATCACAGAAAAGGTGCGCGCCGGCCATGCCGATACAGCCCATGACCTCGACGAAGACAGCCCCGTGCGCGAGGAGTTCCTGAGCCGGCAACACGATGACACTGCCCGCGGACATATTACAATGGCGCGGGGTCTGCGCTCCGTTGAAAAGGCGCAGCTCGACAAAGGGCTGGAAGTGGGCGACTACGTGGCCGGTGAATCGGGAGCGGCCCTCGGACTGGACGAAAACGGCGACAGCTTTGCCGAGGTGGCGCGGTTGTGGGTGCGCGTGCGGGCTTTCTTCGAGGAACTCACGGTGATCAAGGCCGGGGTGCTCGCAGGCAAGCAGTACATCACGCCGGGCGGCGGGGTGAAGACGGTGCGCGTGGAGGAGACGGCCACGGCGTGGCGATGCTGGTTCCTGAGTTCGCAGGACGGCGATGCCGTTGATGTGGCCATCGAGGCCGGTGACCAGATAATCGCCGAGGTGTTCAACGCGCGTGAGGGCACCACGCAGCAGGCGGCGAACCGCCGCTTCTGGCGCCTGGCCACGGCCGTTGTGACGGACGCTATCACCGACCCGGACGGCAACCATTACGGCTACATCGACCTGAGCAAGACCGACTGCGAGCCGGGCAGCGATGCCCCGCAAGCCGGCGATGAATTGTGCCAGCTGGGCAACCGGGACGACAAGGACAGGCAGAGCGCCATGGTGTTCTCGACGGTGGACGCGGATGCACCGTGCGTGAAGCTCTACAGCGGCATCAACTCCTACACGCTCGCAGGCCGCGCGGTGATCAGCTTCGGCAAGGACCCGCAGACGGGCCGTATATTCTTCCGTCTGGGCGAGGACGGCGCGGTGCAGTTCCTGGAGTACCGGCAGGGCGACGGCCTCACGGTGGCCGGTCGCATCTCCTCGCTCTCCACCATCAGCGGCGGCGCATCGGACGGCAAGACGCTGGGGGCGGTGCTCGACAGTGTGGGGATAGCCTCGCAGGCGGTGCGCTACTCGACGGCCCACACGGCCACGCAGCCTGCCGACAGCACTTTCACGCTCACAGACGTGCCGACGCTCAGCGCCGGGCAATACCTCTGGAGCCGCACGGAGGTGGTGTACAACAACGGCCAGAGCACCAAAAGCTATGCCGTGAGCCGCGTGGGCGCTGATGGAGCCACGGGTGCCACAGGAGCAGCCGGCAGCAGTTATACGCCAAATCTGCTCAAGGACACCGTGGATAAGACGGTGACGTACACCTCCGGCTTCGACTATGACGGCATCGACCTGAAAGACCTCGCCGGGGAGAAAATCACGATCTCCTACGATTACGAGTACACAAACGTGACCACGAAGACCGACCAGAGCACGCGCCGCTTCGGCCTTGAACCGTATTTAAGCACGCCGTCGGGCAACGTCTATCTCGGAGCTTGGGTGTGGCTTCCTGTCAATTCCACGGGTCTGAGCGGCAAAGGCCGTCGCGTGCAGACCGTGACGCTCCCAGCCGAGATTCTGGCGAGCCGCACGAGGGAGTCGGTCTATATCCAGGTGGGCGGCGGAACCGTCAAGATTTGGAACATCAAGGTGGAACGCGGTGCGAACGCCGACCCGCAGTGGACCCCGGCCGCCTCCGAAATGGTGGCCCCAAAAATAACTTCAACTTCTACCACATACGCGAAGACTTCAACCCCTGCGCAGCCCGCCGACAGCGCATTCACTTTTGCCTCAATCGGCGCGGCCAATCCCGCCCCGGGCGAATACCTCTGGACGCGCACCGTGGTGAACTACTCCGACGGCTCAGCCACCAAGAGCTACAGCGTGGGCCGCATAGGCGCCGACGGTACGGACGGCATACCGGGCACGCCCGGAGCCGACGGCAAGAGCACCTACGTGCATTATGCCTACGCCAACAGCGCCGACGGCGTGACCGGTTTCTCGACCACGTACTTTGCGGGGGCGCTCTATGTGGGCGTATGCACCGACAATAACCAGGCCGACCCCACCACCCCTGCGAGCTACGAATGGGCACGCCTGAAGGGCGAGGCGGGCGACAGCGTGTATATGCTCGACCTCTCGGACGAGATGATGCCGATGCCGTGCGATGCCGCAGGTAACGTGGCGGGCAGCTACAAGACGTCGCAGGCTACGGTCTACAAGGGCGGCTCGGTGGTTACGAGCGGTGTCACCTACTCCATCGCGCAGGCCACGGGCGTGAGCGCCACCGTCACGGCGGCGGGCGTGGTCACGCCATCGGCCCTCACGGCCGACCGCGGCTCCATCGTGGTACAGGCCGTGGTGGCCGGCGTGACGTTGAAGACCACGCTCTCGCTTTATAAGGTGAAGCCGGGCGTGGCGGGAGCGGCCGGCACGAACTACACCGAGAACCTGTTGCTGAACTCCGCATTCGCTAAAGGAAGCGACAAATGGAGCCTTAGTACCGGGGCCACCATCGACAGCACGAAAACGCGGGATGGCCGCAACTCCGTGAAGATAGACGTGAGCGGCCTCACGGCAAACGCCTATCGCGGCGTCACGCAAAGCGCCGTGCTGAATCCGGCGCTGCAACTCAAGGCCGGAACGCAGGTGACACTCAGCGCGTGGATTTATTGCGACGATCTCTCCACCATCGACAACACCGTCAATGGCGTCAAAATAGAGATTGGCGCCATGAATGCCGCCGGCAACCGAATACAGGCCTATAATGCGAACGCCATTCCGACCAAGACCGGCGAGTGGCAGCAGTTCACGCTCACGGTGACGCTGCCGGCCAATACTGAAAGCGCCACGGCATTCATCTTCGTTACGAAGAATGGCCGCGTGTGGGTGAACTCTCCGAAGCTCGAGCTCGGCAAGAACACCGCGCCAGTGTGGACGCCAAACAGCACCGAGATGCTCGGCGAGGATGCCGTGGTGTATCAGATGGAGCTCTCGACGGGCAGCGTCACCCGCAATGCGCTGGGGCAGTTGTCTACGTCCACTATCACCGTGCAGAAGTACAAGACCACGGGTGCGTCCATGCGCGGGCTCACCACCGAGAAGGCGATACGCTACATGCGTGTGGGCGTAGACACCGACTATACAGCTCTGACTGCCGCCACAAGCTCGTACCAGATACCCGTGCCGAACGACCCCGCGCTCACGCAGATAATCGTAGAGCTCTACGACGGCCCCGTCACGCTCGACCGCGAGCGCATCCCGGTGATTCAGGATGGCGCCGTGGCCACCGAGAATCTCGTGCGCAACTCTGAGGGGACCGTCACCTCTTCCGGTCCTGTCACGCTCAATGCTCCGCTGGGCCGCTGGGCGCTCCATGAGGCCCTAAAGCCCGGCGACACTTACACCTTCACGGTGTGGGGTTCTGTGGCTACGGGCAACTCCCTCGCGGTGCGCGTGAGCGACCTCCGGGCAACCTCTCTCAGCCAGGGGGCGCTCGTCGCCACCCTCGCGCAGATAGCGCCGGGCGTGTACTCGGCAGTAGCCACCGTAGGCTCGGCTATTACGATGCTTCGCTACGACCTATCGACCATCAACATCTATCAATCGTCCGCCCAGGCAGGCGCCACCATCGAGCGCGTGAAAGTTGAAAAGGGAGCGAACTACGCGCCGATCTGGACGAAATCCACGCACGACATCGACTATCTCACGGCGGCGCTCAAGGAAAGCGGCTCGATCGAGGGCGGCCTCATCCTGGGCTCGCTCATGCGGCTGGGCTATACCGGGCAAAAGGGTAAGTACAACGTGACGGCCGGAATGAACGGCATCGCCACACCTTCGGACGCCCCTGCGGTGTGGACCGGCGGCGAGATGATAGACCGCGCAGTCTCGACCGCCGACAACGCGGCCAAAACCATGCTGCGCCACGACGGCACAGTCTACTTCGCCAGTAACACCGTGCGCATAGGCGAGCGCCTGATGCAGGTGGGCGACAATGTGCAGCTCGACGAATCGGGCCTGAGCATGCTGGCCGGCGGCAACACCGCGCTGCATATCGGCGATGTTGACATTGCGCCTTTAATAGATGCCCAGAGCATTAATTCCACACTGGCGAAAAAAAGCTGCTCCGTGAGCAACATGGTGTACAGCGACAGCTACGGCAACTATTACCCGTCGGCCACAGGCAGCGCCGTGAATCTACACACCGACGAGTGCCCCGCCGGCACGGTGCTCAATTGCGATTGCACGATCTCCGGCAGCTTCGGCCCCACATTCGAGAACGAAACAATTGCCAGCTCGGTAGTGGTGGACGTGCTTGTGGGTACTTCCGTAATAGCTTCCTACAGTTGCATTCTATGGAACGGCAGCGATTACCGCACCACACTCAACATCTCAAATTTGCGCACGCCCATCAAGGGCAAGGTGTCGATGCGGCTGCGCTGGGCCTACGACATACAGCCCGACTGGAACTTTGTGAACGGCTCGCCATTCGGTAATACCGACCTCGTGATTACGAACGGCACCCTGGAATACAGCACGGGCAACCAGACAACGATGGGCCGCAACGGCCTGCTCGCCGTGTGGGGGCAGGCCCTGCTCTCCATAGCAACCGATGCGGTGACAATGAAATTCGGCACTCATGGCCTGCGAGTCTCCGCCGCCGGCATCCAGAAACTCGTAAATGGAAATTGGCAAACAGCAAACCTTTAAAAACAACAATATTATGACAATCGAAAATTTCAACTCCGCACAGGTCCGCATCGCGGACACCGCAGACGGGCTGCACATCGCAGCCGACGTGACAATCAGCGACGGAAAGGCAACCAACATCGGCAACGGCCGCGTAATACGCATTGACGAAGACGGTGCCGGCACGCCCGTGGCCGAGTTCAGCAGCTACCCGGGCGCCAACCACCGCACCCTCTACGGTGAGCCCACCCTCGACGAACAGCTCGCGCTGATGACGCGCATCGACACCTTCTGCACCGACGTGCGCGCAAAGCAGTACGGCATCACGGCAGAATAACCCTACCCGCCATGAACACTGCCGACATCCTCACCATAATAGGCGGCATAGGCGGCATCCAAGGCATCATCGAGCTGGCCAAGTGGTGGTGCAGTCGCAAAATCAACGACCGCCACTCACTGGCCGGCGTCGTGGCCGCCGAAAACGAAAACGAACGCCGCCAAGTGGACTGGCTCGAAAAACGCCTCGCCGAGCGCGACGCCAAGATAGATCGGCTCTACGAAGAGCTGCGCGCCGAACAGAAAGCCCGCGTAGAAGAAATCCACAGCCGCCACGAAGTGGAGTTGCAGCTGGCCGAAGCCGAAGCAAAAAAATGCCACAAGCGCGGCTGCCATGACAGACAACCCCCAAGCGACTATTAACACACATCACACACGTATGCAATACTTCACCTTCACAGAATTTGAACGCTCAGCCACCGCCACGCGCCACGCCATCGATAACACCATGCCCGAGGCAGCCCGTCGTAACGTGGCCCGTCTCGTGGACACCGTGCTCGACCCCCTGCGCCGCGCGTGGGGCCGTTCCATTACCGTCACCAGCGGCTACCGCTGCCCGGAGCTCAACAAAGCCGTGGGAGGCTCAAAAAACTCGCACCACCTCCAAGGTATGGCCGCCGACATCACCACCGGCAACCGCGCCGACAATCGTCGGCTGTTCCAGCTCGTGCTCGACCTTGGCCTGCCCTTCTCCCAGCTGATAGACGAAAACAATTTCTCGTGGGTCCACGTAAGCCTCGACCCCGCCAACGTAAAAAAACAAGTGCTCAGATTATGAGAAACCTTATAGCAATTATCGTGCTACTTATGTGTGTGACCATAGGCTATATCTTAGGGCATAACCCCCAAGGCACCCAGCCGGGGATGATGCGGGACGCCGACACTATAAAGGTGGTTGTATATCACGACACCATCATCGACACGATGCCGGCACCCACACATATTCGCCGGCGAACCACACGCGTGGCTCGGTTGCCGGTTGTCAAACTCTGCGATTCCACAGCCCACAGCATTTCCACAACCGATAGCGCCACAGTGGCCGTGCCCGTAGAACAGCACGTCTATACCGACAGCACCAACTATCGCGCCGTAATATCCGGTTATGGCATCACCCTCGACACTATGCAAGTATTTCCACGGCGTGAGGTAATCACCGTATCACCGCGTCGCAAGCGCTGGAGCATCGGCCTGCAAGCCGGCTACGGTATAGGGCCCAAAGGCCCACAGCCATATATAGGTGTCGGCGTAAGTTATTCGATCTGGCAATTTTAGTGCTGCGCGTTATACTTTGCCGTAAAGCACAAAATCAAGCACGCGACGATTTGCTACGTCTACCTTCTTCTGGTCGAAGTCGATGTAAATATCCGTCACCGTATTACCACCGTGGCCAAGACCGGCCGCTATCGTTTCCTTAGGTATATCGAGACTTGCTGCCATAGTCGCCCAAGAGTGGCGCGCCCAGTACGTTGATAGCCCCGGAACTCCCACCCGCGCCCCTATGGCGTGAAGATTGGTGTTTAATCGCGTGTAAAAATTACGGTAATTTGCACAAGTGTCCATATAGTTGAGCAGGTATTTAGTCCCCGCATATCGGTCTATGATAGCCTGCGCCTCGCTCTCAACCTTTATTGAATAGAGCCGGTGAGTTTTCGCCCGCTCATACTCGGCGCGACCGTTAACGAGCCCGCGCAGCCCGCACAGGTCTACGATATTGATGCCGCATAGCATGAAGATCAGCTTGAAACAATCCAGGTAGCGCTGCTCATGCGGGAGCACTTCAGCTGTGAAGATCGCGCGCAGCTGCTCGATAGTAAGTGCGCGCTTGCGCGTGCGCTCCGGCGTGGTCTTGAACTTTCGGAACGGGTAACAAGTGATCAACTCCTCCGTGATCGCATCATTGAACACCGCACGGATATTGCGGAAGTGGATATTCCGCGAATTACGCGACGGGGACGTCAGGGCGAGGAACGCATCAAACTTGCGCAACCACGCCACATTCATCTCCTCAAATTTAAGCGCCTCCAGACGATCACCCAGAAAGGCCTTGAGCCGTGCGCGTGTGAACATGTACAACCGACGCGACCCGGGAGAGTGTGCATCAGCGAATTTGTCAAAATGCGCCAGAAACGTTATGGGCTTCGGGCCATAGTCCTGCGGATATAACTCCGCAAGAATACGATCGCGCACTTCGTTTGCGCTCAGATTGCGCAGGCCGCCCTCAAGCAACAAACGCTGGAGCATGGCGTCAAGTGCCACTTTACGTTCAGCCAGCATCGTATTATACAGCTGCCGCTGGGGATGAGCCACTACAATCTGCCGATACGCATCCCACTGAGACGGCAGCAGAAAGATGCCGAGGGAAATGAGAGATCGCACACGCTTTTTTGTTATCACGAGTTTGAGGGGCGCAGGTTTGCCCTCGCCGACATTGCGGCAGTCAAGGTAAAAACGAGTTGAGACCATAGCCTACATTCTTTTTTCCTCGGACCCGCAGCAAAATCAAGCCCAAAAAGTATTTGCTTGCGGTTTGCTTGCGCAAGGCACCTAAATCACTAAGTTAAACAACTTTAGCCTTGCACGCAGCTTGCTTGCGTTTTGCTTGCAGAATAGCACACAACCGTTCAAATCAGCACAAAATGAAACGTTCCGAGGTTTTTTTATAGGTCAATTCGGTGGCCCAACAAAAAAATAAAACGCGCTTTAAATCAAAATTTCCACTTGACTATCAGCGCGTTATCTCTGCGGAGTGAGGGAGATTCGAACTCCCGAAGCGATTTTGTCGCTTACACGCTTTCCAGGCGTGCCTCTTCAGCCACTCGAGCATCACTCCGTTTGTGTTTTGCGGTGCAAAGTTAGTGATTATTTTTGAATATCACGCATGTTTTGCGTATATTTGCAAATAATTTTTGAAAAAACATTGAAATCACATGATTACACAGGAACAATTAAAAGAGACTTTTGAGCGCAAGTTGGCGCTGAGGAGGTATCTTTGACATCGACAGCAAGAAAATACAAGTAGAAGAAGAAGAGTTGCGCACACACGTGCCCGACTTTTGGGAACACCCGAAGGAAGCGCAGGCCCAGATGAAGAAAATCAAGGAGCTGCAGCAATGGATTGACGGATACCAGGAAGTGGATGCTGCATGCGGTGAACTTGAAGTGGCATGGGACATGGTGAAGGAAGGGCTGATGGAAGAAGCTGAACTTGATGCCCTCTACGCCACAGCCATGAGCCTGATCGAGAATCTCGAGCTGCGCAATATGCTGCGCCGCGAGGAGGATAAGCTGGGTGTCGTGCTCAAGATCAACTCCGGTGCCGGCGGCACGGAGAGTCAGGACTGGGCCTCGATGCTCATGCGCATGTATCTGCGTTGGTGCGAGAAACATGGTTATAAGACGAGCATCGCCAACATCCTGGACGGCGATGAGGCCGGCATCAAGTCGTGCACGATCAACGTAGAGGGTGACTTTGCGTATGGCTATCTCAAGAGCGAAAACGGCGTGCACCGCCTTGTGCGCGTATCGCCCTACAATGCTCAGGGTAAGCGCATGACTTCGTTTGCTTCGGTGTTCGTCACCCCGCTGGTGGACGACACTATCGAGGTACGCGTGGATCCGGCTCTGCTCTCTTGGGACACTTTCCGATCCGGAGGCGCCGGCGGACAAAACGTGAATAAGGTCGAATCAGGTGTGCGCCTGCGTTACCAGTTTACCGACCCATACACGGGCGAAAAGGAGGAAATCCTGATTGAAAACACCGAGACCCGCGACCAGCCCAAGAACAAAGAGAATGCCATGCGACAACTGCGTTCGATTCTATACGACAAGGAACTTCAGCACCGCATGCAGGAACAGGCAAAGGTTGAGGCCGGTAAAATGAAAATTGAATGGGGCTCGCAGATTCGCAGCTACGTGTTTGACGACAGGCGCGTGAAAGACCACAGAACCGGCTGGCAAACGAGCGATGTAGGCGGCGTGATGGACGGTGATATCGACGATTTCATCAAGGCCTTCCTTATGGAATTTGCAGGCACGGAAGAAGCTGAATAAAGCAATCTCGAACCGCTTTCGACACGCCCGACATTTTATTTGTCGGGCGTGTTTCTTTTTGGATTTGCCGGAAACCAACCTTTGCGCACACGCTCTCGCTGCTCGAAGATTTCGAGAATAGTCCAGTAGGATGAGAACGCCGTGACACCAAGCACCGATGACCAAAACACATCCGCCACGGCCACAGAAGCTGCAAGCATGGCTGTGCCAAGTATGAGAAACCACCACCAGCATCGTGTGCCGAAATGATACTCACATTTAATCACCAAGGGGTGAAACAAGCCGATTATTAAAAAAGTGCACAGGCCTATTGCCAAGCCGAGCAAATGATAAGATTGAAGAAATTGTGTCATCTTACTATACCCTCTCCGGGACGATATTTAGCTTTATTACTCAAAAAATGATGGCCTAGACGGCAGTACAGGCATTTTCGTGGCTCACAATAGTTTCGACGCAACTGCACCATCGCCTGCGACATAAATGCATCCGTGCACTTAACGCCTGCTTCTTCAAAAAGCCTTGTTATACGATTCCGCTCCGGCGGAAGATCTTCAAGCAATTCAACAGCAAGCTGCTGCTTGTCGGCCTCGCCATATAGCTGGCCATAGGCATAAAGCGCCGGTGCCACCACATTGATAATCAATATATCGATACTTGATACGCTGAATAGATCAGTGGATTTCACCCACGGCTTACCCCCGAACTGATACCGGCCGCCCCAGTAGTACGATGCTTTGTAATTGAATAAATTTCGTGCATCCTGAGCGTTTTTCACCGATACTATCTTAGATGCAATTCCGAAGCCCTCATGAATCATGGCCGCGAGAGCGCCGATTCGGCGGTGCGGAAAGTTCTGTGGACGTGTGCGCGACATTCGCCAAATGATATCCTTGGGAGCCTCAAGCCTGAACTTATGGCTCAGAAACTCATATTCCGAACGCATAAGCGACACATGACCCTCCTCTTCCGGGTCCGGCGGCGGTATTAGCCCGGCCTGACCGAAAAGCAACCCTTCCACCGACTCGATGGCATCTCTGTGCTTGAGCAAGAATCTCAACGGAATAGACAGCGCGAGGCGCTCCATGGGCTCGCTGTTGAGTCCGAAACCCAAAGCCCTGGCCATTGTCACATACACCGCTTCATGCCACTGCCCCATCAGTTTCCTGCTCAGCGACACGATCCTGTCGGCTTTCTCGTATAACCGCTCAAAAGCCATGGCCGTCAGGCAGTCGGTCACATAAATTCCCGGAGTTGCCGACAGTTCGCTGTAGCATGCAATCCTATCCGTGGGTTTATCAACCATCGCGCGGTATTTTTCGTGGAAATCAGGCGCACAACGCATAATCATCTGCGGAAGCACGCGGCCGCCCGCCACTTCAATACGACAATCCTCAGCACCCACCACATGAAGTATCACCGACTGGTAAGCCGCATCATCATCGTGGCCATGACGTATCCAATCCGATGCCCGAAGATGCATTTCCACATTGCCGCACCACATTTCAGATCCGATCCGAACCTTGGCATTAAAAAAATCCGGCCCGGCATCCTGATTCAGGGTGCCGGGGTCTATTACTTCCACACGCTCACCATCCGTGGTGACCATGTCGGATGCAAGCACCAGACGATGTTGCCACACATAATGCATCAGTCGCTCCATCTCTCAGTGCCTTACAATAACCATTTCAAGCCATTCCTCTCAGAACAGCTTCACGATTCCATCTCCTCTTCCGTTTTCTCCTTCCCGGACTTGAACGAAGCTATCAGCCCTGGAACGAAGAGCACGTAGGCACCAGCAGCCACCACCGAAAGAAACACGAAGCCAATGAGTATCATCGCTTTGCGAGGCTTGGACGGTTTCACTGGAACCGTAGACGGCTGGACGACTGCAAAGACGGGAGTGCTTTCCTGCACCTTAGCCTCAGCCAGTTTAACTTGCTGCGCCGTGCTGTTGTAGAGATTGAATGCCAGTGAGCTTTCATTCTGCATGCGCTCCAGCTCGATTGCTGCCGAACGATTTGACAAGCCCTGATTTCTGTCGGCGGCCTCCGCATAACGGCGCTGAGCCTTATAGTAATCTTCCTTAGCCTCTTCGTTTATTTTGCGGGCGTATGCCAGATCAGCACGTGCCTTCTCGGTGCGATATGCCTTGATATATTCCTGAAGGCGAAGGGTCACGGTGTCCACGAGAGCCGTTGCAGCCACGGCATCCTGCAGTGTGGCCGATAGGGTCACGACATCAGTCTTTGAGTCTACACTCACCCCTACTCTGCCCCTCAATGCCTCAACAAGCTGCGTCTGTTTCGCTGTGAGACGCCCGGGATCGAGAACGCTGTCGGCAGGCTCGGCCTTTTCGGAAAACAATCCTTTTATTCCTCCGATTATCATACCGGGAGCGCCTGTTATAACACTCCACCATGGGGAAGAAGTATGATCTTCAAGAATCTTTTCTACTGTAGCCTGCTGCTTATCAGATTCATTCATCGGCAGCTCAACTGAAAGCAGCCCCGCCGAAAAAGGTACGGACGAAACGATATCGGGATACAAACCGGGATAAACCGCATCCGAAGCATTGTTTTGACCAAGGTTAACGCCGGCCATGGAGGCAAGCATGGAAAGGCCGGAACCACTTCCTCCACCCGAACCGGATTCCGGCGCAAGCGTTACCGTGGCAGTATATTCGCGGGGAATACTGAAGGCTACGATCACACCTATCACAGCGCCCCAACCGGCCCATTTGAAAATAGTCTTTCTCGACCGCCAGAGCTTCGTGGCAAGTTCAATAAGATCGATTTCCTGTTCTTCTGGCTGTATATCCGGGCCCTTGAGCTTTTCCTGCGACATAATTTGGTTACTTTATAAGATTTGTGATAGCAGCCGCAGTAGTGCCGAGAGATGCCGCGCTGGTGCCAATTGCCAGCCATTCTGCCAGCGATATCTTGTGGCCCTGCTGCTTGGACGGTACAATAATCTGGCACCCCGGTTCAATAGGTGCGTTCTTGCCTCGTGCAACCGTGCCGTTCATATACACAACGAAGGCTTTACCTTTATTAGCCTGCGATCCATAACCGCCGGCTTGCGTAATATAATGCTTGAGCTTCTTATTTGGAGTATACGCCACGGTGTTCGGGAACAGAACGTCTCCCGATATCTTAACCGTGCTTACCATTTCCGGAATGAAAAGATGGTCACCCACTTTAAGAACAACATCTTCAGGACCTCCGGGATTTGCCAAAGCCGCCTCGAGATTGATTCCCACTTTATATGTATCGCCCATCGTGACCTTGGCTATGGAAATAGAGTCGCTGCCGGAGCTCTGCATGGCCAGCTTCAGCGCCTCATCGCGGGCGGCCTTTTCGTCTTCCGACAGTTGACGTGTGAGATGAGCGCCCTTGATATAGGCATTTGCACCCACACCTCCGGCTCGCTTCACAAGATCGCTCATGCGCTCTGCCCTCCTTTCCAGTGTATAAGCTCCGTAGAAGGGAACCTCGCCATAAATGTGAACGCGGCGCTGAGGCTCATAGCCAGGCGAACGGCGTACATCAACTATGTCGAACGGCTCAAGTTCAAAGCCCTGATTTCCATCAACCACAAGGCCATTTTTTGCATTAAGCGTGTATACTTCGGCTATCATTTCTCCCAGCGTAGTAGCTTCTGGGTCAATCACGCGGCGCGAAACATTGATACGCACCTCGGATGCACCCGGAGCAAAACCGCCGGCCATAAGCACGAGGTCTTCTACCGTCAGATGATCGGCATAGGGATACGAACCCGGAACATTAATTTCGCCGTCGATCGTAACATCGGCTTTAGGCTCGATTTCTTTCACCGACGCAATCACAAGCACATCGTTCTTTTTAAGTTCGATATCATTTGCCGTTCCGGCAAGAATAGCAGCGAGATCTACGCTCACGAGTTCAGTCGTGAGGTCATCTTTCTCTCTGAACAACTGTGCACGATTCATGAATGCGTCCTCAGTAAGGCCATCCGCACGCTTGATCAGTTCGCTAAGAGTTCCCACTTCCGTACCGAGCGCATAATATCCGGGGCGGAACACGGAACCGCGCACCTCAACTCGGTTGTCGTATCGCTTCAATGCCCCACCCACTGTGACCACATCTCCATCGTCCAGTCTGGTGGTATTGAAGTCGACTTCATCCACGATTGCCATATTATGGGTACCGTTGCTCACACGGTCCACATTCACACGCTCCGTAAACGCATTCGCAGTAAATCCACCGGCATACTCAAGAAGATCCGCCAGCGTCTCTCCACGCTTAATCTCATATGCCATCGGACGCTTTATCTCACCGTCGATGGTAACTATACGCTCATAAGAAGGAACAATAATCACATCGCCCTCCTGAAGACGCACATCAGTGGACTTCTTTCCTTTAAAGATATAGTCGTAAAGGTCGGAGCTCGACACCTTTCTGCCGTTTCTTATCACTTCAATCGAGCGGAGCGAACCGGCATCTGTCGTTCCTCCTGCACGGTACAACGCATGGAAAAGCGTGGAGAACGGAGATATTCTGTAAGTGCCGGGCGTAGCAACCTCACCCATTATATCCACCTGTATGGTGCGCACTTGACCGAGAGTGAGCGAAATGTCGCTACCCGAGCCGGCCACATCGGCATATTTGGAAGCAAACATGTCCTTGACAAGGTTGTTTGCCTCGCGAATAGTAAGGCCATTGAGATAAATCGGGCCTATCTGCGACACCATAATCCTACCTTCCGGAGAAATCGACAGGCGTATATGGTCTTCGTTATTTCCCCATATATCAATCACCACTTCATCGCCGGGACCGAGACGATAGTCCTGAGGTGTGGCAAGATTTTCATTAGGCTCGAATGTCAGATTCCGGTCGCGGAACAGTCCTTGGCCATATACCCTTATCGGTTGAATATCCGAAACGGCCGTGGAATCCATCGCCGATACAGACTGTTCCTGCGTAGCACGCACCAGTGCATCATGCGAATCGCTTGCCGTAGTTTCTACTGCGCCATTGCTGGCTGCCTCTGCATTAGCCATCTGCGACTGAATCCGCTGCAACTGATCTTTAGACACTCCCTTTGCCATAAGTTCCCGGCCAATCTGTTCTTTGGATTTGCCTTGCGCATTTGCAGTCTTTGCATACTGAACCACCTGGGCATCAGTCATGCGCGCATAAGTAATACCCGTAGCCACCAGAACGACCAAAGGTAGCACCATCGAGCGTACAATCTTCTTAATCATTATTTATGGAGATGTTGTTTTACTTCACAGAAAATTACTTTCCGCAAAGTTAACAATTTTTCCGCATTAATATTGATTTTTGCGTGATTTTATGCGTCCGGGCACTCCCATCCGGGCAGAAATCTGTAGGCTATGCGTCGCGGCAAAAGCACGGAGCAATTACCGCTTTCGATGCTCGCGTTAACGACAGGTGCATTTACGACCTCGCCGTTCACTACTATCGCGAGTCTCTTTCCTATATACGACGATGTGATATGCTGCCATGCCATTGCGTCGTCAAATTTAAAAAGCACGAGCACATTCATATCATCATCAGGCAGATAACAAATTTCGTCCACCTCCACATTCTCTGATAGCAGAGGCTTACGGCTATATATCACGAGGTCGCAATCCGTGCTGTCTTCCAGCTCAAGCCACCCGTAAGTAAGATCATACTCCGAGAATTCAACATCGCGCGCTCTCAATATGGACCCGACAGATGTGGTGTCGGCAGCGTTGCACACACCCATGCCGCTATAAAGAATCGAACGCAGATTCTCATTACTTCCGATTGCCGCGTTGCCAAACAATTGGTGATCACGGGTGATCGGCTCATTCACCGACACCGACCATTCCACACGTGGCAATTGGTCTACACTATCTGCTGCACGCGGAGATGTGCCGCACGTGGCGAGTATCACCACTGAAACCGCACAAAAAAAGGCTTTCGCCGTAATATGTTCTATAGAGTCAAACATAATCAAGGGAGTACTATCCGTGCTGCGGTTGCAAAGGTAATACTTTTATGTTACAACTGCAATAATTTCGTAATAAAATATCAACAAAACTCATTTTTAACACTCTCGGACCAAAGTATAGCCTTAGAAGACCAATAATTTCGTAACTTTGCACCCGTAATCAAAAAAACTCAGAATGAACGGCTGGCTCACTATCCTCCTCCTCATTATATCTAATGTGTTCATGACATTCGCCTGGTACGGGCATCTCAAGCTCCAGGACATGAAAGTTATCGGCTCATCCACGCCCCTGATTATCGTGATACTGATTTCGTGGGGAATAGCTCTGCTCGAATACTGTTTCATGATTCCGGCAAACCGCATAGGCTACGCCGGCAACGGCGGAGCGTTCAGCCTCGCGCAGCTCAAAGTCACTCAGGAAGCTATATCGCTGGTAATCTTCGCACTCTTTTCCGTACTGCTGTTCAAGGGCGAAAGCCTGCAATGGAACCATATCGCCGCTTTCGTTTGCCTTGTAGCCGCCGTATATTTCGTATTTATGGAAAAGTAGTGCGCCTGCTTGCACAAATAAAAAAAATAACGTACCTTTGCACCGCTTTTTAGCATCCCGTGTGATGGGAAATTAAGTAGCAAAACTTAATTTTGAGTAACACATTTAAAACCAAGCAAGTAAAATGAAGACATTCAAGCTCTCCGCTCAGCCCCGTACCGATCTGGGCAAGAAGGCCACCAAAGCCCTGCGCGCTGAAAACAAAATCCCCGTTGTGCTCAACGGCGGCAAAATCGTTGACCTCCCCTATAACGAAGCTCTCAAACCCGGTGAGAAAGTTGTAGAAATCGGCAACGGCAAAGGCCTCATCACCACCGACCTCGTTGTTAACCTCGAGGCTGTGCGCAAGCTCGTTTATACCCCCGATATCTTCGCTATCGAGCTCGACATCAACGGCGACAAGCGTGTGGCCGTGCTCAAGGATATCCAGTTCCACCCCGTGAAGGACACCATCCTCCACATCGATCTGCTCGAAGTGAACGACAAGAAGCCCGTCGTAATGGAAGTGCCCGTGAAGCTCGAAGGCCACGCCGAAGGTGTGAAGGCCGGTGGTAAGCTCTCCCTCTCCATGAAGAAGCTCCGCGTGAAGGCTATCTACACTGCTATCCCCGAGCGTCTCGTGATCAACGTCGACCACCTCGGTCTGGGCAAGACCATGCAGGTGGGCGATATCCACATCGACGGCCTCGAACTTGTAAACGCCAAGAACGCCGTTGTTTGCGCAGTACAGCTCACCCGTGCCGCTCGTGGTGCCGCAGCAGCTGCCGCCGCCGGCAAGTAATCGGGAGTTTATAGATGAAATACCTCATTGTTGGGCTCGGCAATATCGGCGAAGAATACGCCGCCACGCGCCACAACATTGGCTTTATGACATTGGACGCCTTCGCCGAGGCGTCCAATGTTTCATTTGCCACGGAGCGCTATGGCGATATCGCACGCATGCGGCTGAAAAACAAGCAGCTCGTGCTGCTCAAGCCCTCTACCTACATGAATCTGAGCGGCAACGCCGTGCGCTATTGGCGCGACAAGGAAAGCATCAGTCCGGAAAACATTCTGGTGATTGTCGACGACATAGCCCTGCCCTTCGGCGCCATCCGCATCAAGGAACGCGGCAGCGACGCCGGCCACAACGGCCTCAAAAGCATCGCGCAGCAGTTGGGCACGCAAAACTACGCACGCCTGCGCTTCGGTATTGGCAACGACTTCCCCAGGGGCGCCCAGATCGACTATGTGCTGGGGCGTTTCACCCCCGAGCAACGCGCCGAGCTTCCGGCACGCATCGAAGTGGCCTGCGATGCCATTCGCGAATACGTGCTTGCTGGCCCCGGCAATGCCATGTGCAAATTCAACAACAAATGAAAGAGGAAGTTCGCATTGACAAATGGCTCTGGGCCGTGCGCGTGTTCAAGACGCGCACTATAGCCACCGAAGCCTGCAAGAAAGGACGTGTCACGCTTGGTGTGCCTCCCGGCGATGTTTTGGCAAAGCCATCACGCACGGTGCGCGTGGGCGACACGGTCAATGTGCGCAAGCCGCCGGTCACCTACAGTTTCCGCGTGCGGGCTCTCACGGAGAACCGCCTCGGCGCCAAACTCGTGCCCGAATACATGGAGAATGTGACTCCACGATCGCAGCTCGACCTGCTGGAAGTGGTGAAGATCAGCGGCTTCATCGACCGGCGCAAGGGCCTGGGACGTCCCACCAAGCGTGAAGGACGCGATTTGGCCAGATTCACCGACGATATGAGCGACGGCTGGGACTTCGATTTCGATGACTTCGACGACGAAGACGACGAAGACGACGAATAAAGCAAAAGAGGCTGCGGATTTCCGCAGCCTCTTTTGCTTTATTTATGTTTCAGAACCTGTTAATTCTTGAACTCTATATCGT
>CAMWRI010000025.1 GCA_947176585.1 uncultured Porphyromonadaceae bacterium | reverse complement strand
CGCCTCAGCCTTAACAAATATTGTAGAACGGGGTCTTATTACACTGCAAAGTTACAAAACAGCAAGGAGCATATAACCTATAATCGCGCACTGCGTGACGCGATTCACGACGATTTTATGGCAAAACACTGTGCGTCAGCATTATGTAAAAGCGCGATTCACGTAGCGAATTTACATTTTTTTTGAAGCCCCGTGCAGAGGGCGTATTTTCCCAGCGAAACGCGGCTTCTTCTTGAATGCGAAAGCAGCGGCAACCATTGCGGCTGCCGCTGCTCTGCATGGGATGCTGGTCTTTAGAGTTTCTCGATTTTCAGTTCGTTGCCGTTGATGTAGCCCAGGGGGAAATCCACATTGTACTTCATCTTGAACTGGCGCTGAATCTCGGATTTAACATTTGAGATGAGCGGGAGGGTGCTACCGTTGTAGGTGATATCGGCAGTCATGCCTGCTTCAAGTCGCTTACCACCGCTGACTACCAGGCGCTTTGTTGTTACTCTGAAAATTGCCATAACTAATAATGTTTGTGATTACGCTGCAAAATTAAGTGGCAGGTGTCTCAATATCAAGAACAGCCACAAAAAATCACAAGTTCAATCGTCTTCGTACAGGTCGGCCATATCGGTTATCCACCCTTTCATCGCTTGCCTCAGCGATGCGGGCGACATCACTTCCAGCCATGCGCCATCATGGAGGATGCGCATGATGAAGTCAAATGTGGGCGCCACGTACAGCTCGAAATCAGCATAGTCACCGCGGTCGGCGATCAATCGCTGCGAGTGATGCAGCGGCAGGGACTGCACATAGTGCCTGTGCTGCGAATGTGCACGGAGGACAATCTTCTGTGGCTGCACATCTTCCGACACTATTCCGTAGAGCGGCTCAAAGAACGCAGCGGCGGAGAAATCCTTGGGGAGCCTGAAGGTTTCATCCCGGATTTCGAGAGACTGAATACGGTCAAGGCCATAAAGAATCGGCTTAGCATCCCCCGAGGCACGGGCCAGTAAATACCACCTACCCTCAAACAATTTTACGCAATATGGCTCGACAATGGCAGTACAGGTCTCTCCGGTTCGGAAAGAATGATACACTATTTTCACCACGCAATTGCGCTTCATCGCTTCTATCAGGCCGGTGAGGTGCAACCTGCCGGAAGGAATCTCATCAACAAGAATCCTGTCTTTCAACGAGATATTATCTTCCACGATATTACCTATGGAAAATGTGTCGAGGAGCCAACGCTTGAGCCGGTTCTCGTCAATTTCCTCGGGATTGGCGATATAGTATTTGTAGCCACCGGCAGCACGACACTCGATTTTCACGCCCAGCTTGTCGTAGATAGCTGCGCGCCAGCGGTTGAACGTGCCGCGATGTAGTGGCTTATAGTCGCTTAAATCCTTATTGCGCTCCCATTCGTCGGAAAGTTCCTTATGCGATATTTCACCACGCCGGCTAATGGTGTCGATAAGCCACAGATATTTCTTAAGTTGAGTCATTTAACCACGCTGATAATATCGTCGATTAAAGTATCGAAATGCTTCGAAAGATTCTCCCGGCTTTGACGCGACGGATGAATCGTGCGGGCAGCATAACGCACACCGGGAATGTCGATACGGTCGAGGAACAGACCATCTTTCACGGGCGTGAAATCCCGGTCGCGCAATCCGAATATTTCCTTGATCTCACGGTCGGCCCCGAATCCCGTGAGAAAGACAATTACATCAGGCTTAAGGATTTTCACTTCCTCGGCCACGACGTTGAAATAAGTGCGCTCGATGTCGCGAATTTCGGCCGTTGGCTTGCGGCAGCATCTGCCGAAATCCGTGCCACCGCAGCCAATCTTGGAAACGTTGTTCCACACGGCCTCGACCGCTGCATCTCCCATGCGCGCCCTGAGAATATTTACCAACTGATTACAGCGACGCGTAAAAATGGTTTTGCCCACGCCGTTGTTCTCGTAGCAATAAGCGTAATAAATATCTCCCAGGCCATAAATCTCAGGCTCGCCATCAATGTGCTTGCCCTTAATCTCACAGAGCACATCCTCGGAGGTGGAAAGATTGAAATTGTAGGTGCCGTAGGGGCAGTGACTTCTTTCCCGGGTATCGTTCCAGTTGTTTGTTTCACGGCCGAATATCATCACGCGCAGATCGGCATTCTCGTACGACTCGTCATCGTTGAGCTCAATCAGTAGAGGCAGAGCCGGCTTGACGGCTTCGGGATCATCAAACAAGGGCTCGACGGCTGCGTAGAGTCCGGGGAGTTTGGAACCATAGAGATTCACCAGCTTATCGTTGAGCGCGGTCTCTGCAATGGGGTTAAACTGTATATTTTTCATCTTGCGTTACAATTATGGCCGCAAAGATAAAAAGGCGGTGTCTCATTTTATGCTACACCCTTTAAATATTCAGTGCCGTCGTAGCTTTACGGAAATCATAATTCGCAATTATCAAATCCGCCAAAGCATTAGCCACCTTTTCGTCCTCGAAGTATTTGGGGCTGCCCGAGATTTGGTATTCAGCATCGTGAGTAATGTCACCTGACATGTGTCCTTGCTTATGCATATCTTTCAATTCCTGCTCATAAGAACCATAGTTGCCGTTCTTGCTCGTAATCAAGCCGTCCTTCAGCAAACGCATCACGACATAGTTAAATTTCGACAAGTCATTCTTCATACCCGTTTGCATCAGCATATCCTCCAATTCGAGGTCCTTCATCTCGGGCATGGAACGGGTAATCCTGGTGCTCATCTCCACCGCCATCTTCACCTCATCTTTATCCTGATTATACGAAGGAACGAACTTAACGCCGTATTTGCGTCCTTCCTCGTCGGTGAATAGGTTAAAGCCGCCGTTGCCGGTGTTGTTTTTGGGCGTAATTTCGTCTATATCCGGCCGCTTCTGATTGATACTCTGACGCACTCTCTCGTGCAGCTTGCTTATAAATCGCTTCTTGTCGAACGCTTCATTTCCCGTATCGGCTTTCACTCCCGTCACAGAAGTACTTTCCATGATACCCTGCAATGTTTCGCCAATACTTTTACCTTTAGGCAATTCGTTCTTTATATCCGCAAACAGTGCCTGAATATCATCGTAGCGTCTGGTAAGGTATACGTCGGCCGAGCATGCGACCTTGAGCACATCTTCCCAATCAGAAATATCATCTTCATTGATGGCTATACCCTCGCGCACGGCAAACTTATAGTCCCACTTCTCGAAATCCGGTTTGTCCACCAAAAGCGAGTAAACGCGAGGGTAGCAAATCTGAATAGCTACGATAATGAAATTGAGTAGTTTATTATCGTCATCGACAGATTTTATGCATTTGAGCAAAGAAAGGGTATTTATCAAGCGCTTTAAAGAACGGGGATTGTTGCCCACGGATTTTTTTATTACGTCCAGGTAGGGCTTCTCATCATCATTTTTATTCAAATAACCGATGGATTGCAGCGATTCTTTTACAAAGTCCTGAGGTTGATAATTATTTACCGGAATTGAGAACGGCACCTGAATAATTTTATCGAAGAACGAGCGGAATTCGCGTTCATTCTTGGCCGTGAGTTTTCCGAACTTGGGTTCGAGACCTTTTACCACCACGTCGTAGTCAATGGCGAGCACGAAGATGCAATGCTTAAGCGTAAATACGTTTTTGAGCAGTTCGAGAATCTGAACTGCTACCGGAGGATTAAGGCGGTCGAGATCGTCGACGAAGATTATTATACCCTTCGGGGTTTGTTCATTCCCGTCTTTTTTTGAAACTTTTTTATCATCTTTACTATCAAGACCAAGACGCTCCTTAATAGCCACCTCTAATGCCTCGCGTAATTCAGACAGAGAGACATCGTCATTTTCATCGTTTTCGATTTCTGAACGTGTAACAGACTCGATAACAGCCCCTCCTACGTTGAACGTAGCTGTATTAACCGCAGACTTCGTAAGATCACGACCAAACCGATAAATAAATCCACCTATATTTTTACGAAATTTGTTCCATTTTCGCTTAGCCTTTGAATCTTCAGGACTTAATTCCTTAACGAGCCTGCCAAGTATATTAAAAACCGTGACCTCAGGTGTAGCAAGCATGGAGTATTCCCACGTGTTGATGGTGATTCCTATAAATTCGCCGGTAAATTTATTCTTCTTATCTTTGTCTTGGGGACAAAGTTTCTCATAAAGAGTATTCATGAGCGAGGTTTTGCCGCTGCCCCACTCTCCTTGCAGGGCAATAGTAAGCGGAGTGGCCGAATCTTTTATGAAATTCACGAGACCAGTCACGTAACGCTCCGTTACAACAAAATCTGTTTTGCCGGTTTCCGGATTATCGGATAAGGAAGTTGCCATCAATAATCTATTTTGAGGTTCGTATGCCTGATTATCTGCAAATGTAGTCATTCTTTTTTGATATTTATATAGTTTTGATATTAGTTTTATTCATTATCTGCGGTAGTGAGGTCTATAAGGGTGGCACCATTGACGCGCACCAAATCGCTGACTGTCACAAAACCACAGTCGTCGTATACTAGATGATACTCTTCATAAGTTTCGCTGCCCGTGTGAATTTTCAGCTTAATGCAATCTTCAGAATAAATCAGGGAAATACCCATAATCGCAAGCCATCGGTGCTGTGCGTTGATGAAATCCCGAAGGGATGCGTATTCCTCCGCTACGGCCGAGAAATAGGCTTGCCTCGTACGCATCATTTTCAATTGCTTAATCTGATTCATAATTGCAAAAGTAGAATCACGGTGTCTCAAAACTTGGAGCAGGCCATATAAAAAGCGCAATTGTGCGAGCGGCGGCTCTTTTACCGTGGGGTGCGCGGCCCGGGGCCGCTTACCGCCACGGCTACTGCTCGGGACGCGCTCTCCGGCACGTCTTGCGTCATGGATGCATTGTGAAGCGATAAAAAAGCGCGGCCGCATGGGGATACGGCCGCGCGGTGCGGGGGGGGATATGTGGCGGATCAGTCGGCGATGAGGTCGTGGCCGGTCATTTCGGCGGGCTGCTTCTCGCCCATGATGTGGAGGAGCGAGGGGGCCACGTCGGCGAGGCGGCCGTTTTCAACGCGGGCGGCTTTGTTTTCGGTCACGTAGACGAAGGGCACGGGGTTGAGCGAGTGGGCGGTGTTGGGCGTGCCGTCGGGGTTCTCGGCGTTGTCGGCGTTGCCGTGGTCGGCGATGATGATTACTTCGTAGCCGTTGGCGCGGGCTGCCTCAACGGTGTCGTGCAGGCACTTGTCGAGGGTCTCCACAGCCTTCTGGATTGCGGGGTAAACGCCGGTGTGGCCCACCATGTCGCCGTTGGCGTAGTTAACGACGATGAAGTCGTATTTCTTCTCGCCTATGGCCTCGACGAGCTTGTCCTTGACCTCGGGAGCGCTCATTTCGGGCTTGAGATCGTAGGTGGCTACCTTGGGCGAGGGCACGAGGATGCGGTCTTCGCCGTCGAAGGGCTGCTCGCGGCCTCCGTTGAAGAAGAAGGTGACGTGGGCATACTTCTCGGTCTCGGCGATGTGTAGCTGCTTGCGGCCGAGCTTGGAGAGGTATTCGCCGATGGTGTTGCCCACATTCTCCTTATCGAAAAGGATGTAGACGCCCTTGAAGGAGGCATCGTAGGGGGTCATGCAGTAGTATTGCAGGCCGGGGATGGTGTGCATGCCTTCCTCGGGCATATCCTTCTGGGTGAGCACCACGGTGAGTTCCTTGGCGCGGTCGTTGCGGTAGTTGAAGAAGATCACGACGTCGCCTTCGCCGATGGTACCGTCGACGGTGGCGTTGTTGATGGGCTTGATGAACTCGTCGGTGACGTCTTCGTCGTAGCTTTCCTGCATGGCTGCCACCATGTCGGTGGCCTGCTTGCCCTCGCCTTTGACGAGAAGATCATATGCCACGCGCACGCGCTCCCAACGCTTGTCACGGTCCATGGCATAGTAGCGGCCGATGATGCTGGCCACGGTGCCGGCGCTCTGAGCGCAGTGGGCCTGTAGCTGCTCGATGAAGCCCTTACCGCTGCGGGGGTCGGTGTCGCGGCCGTCCATAAAGCAATGGAGGTAGACGTCCTTGAGGTCGTAGTGCTTGGCGATATCGCAGAGAGCGAAGATGTGGTCGAGCGACGAGTGCACGCCGCCGTTGCTGGTGAGGCCCATGAAGTGCATGCGCTTGCCGGTGGTGGCGGCATACTCGAAGGCCTGCTTGATCATGGGATTCTGAAGAATGGTGCCGTCGGCTATCGACTTGTTGATCTTCACGAGGTCCTGATACACGATGCGACCTGCGCCGATATTGAGGTGGCCCACCTCGGAGTTGCCCATCTGTCCGTCGGGCAAGCCCACGTCTTCGCCGCCGGCCAGGAGCTGCGAGTGGGGATAAGTGGCGAGCAGGTGATCCCAGTAGGGAGTGGGAGTGTTATAGATTGCATCGCTGTGGGAATGGTTGCCAATGCCCCATCCGTCGAGGATGATCAAGAGAGCTTTATGTGCCATTGCTGTATAATATGTTTAGGTTATTTGTGGCTGTTGATGTCGTTTTCGCGTTCCTCGCGCAGCCGCTCGCGGCGCTTGAGGCTGAAGTGGAGAAGCACAAGCACTATGAGCGTGATGGCTATTATTCCGAAATAGTAGAGCGCCGACTGGCGACCGGCGGCATACTCGGGATAGCCCAGCGCGGCCATAACGGCCAGATATACCAGCAGAATGGCCGGTATGAGGGTACTGCGCCTTATTCTTTTCCTCATGGTCATGACTGAGCGGGTTCGGGCTCCGGCGCGCGATAAGGCGACGAAGCCGGATCGAATTTACCATCGAGCAGATACCGGTAGATATGCAGGCACGCCCAGGAATCAAGGGCGGCATACATCTGCTGCTGCGGGGTGAGAGCGGGTGCCTCCCAGTTTGTGAGTCGCTGACGCTTGGATATGCGGCGGCCGAATACTATGGCGTAGATTTTCTGCAGCGAGCAGTCGGCTATGGCATATTCCTTCACGAAATTCTGCAGCTCGATGAAGCCTTGCGGATCAAGGGGCTCGGTGCGGCGCATCACGTTGAAATCGTCGTGAATCGACAATCCCACCTTGGTGATGGCCGGATTCTCGAGAAACTGCCGCAACGTGGCGGGTATTCCCAGCTTGTTGAGGCGGATGAGATAGTTGTGAGTGTCGGTTGAGAGCTGCATGAGCGCTACCTTGTTGACGCAACCTTTCTTGAACGACGGCTTGGTCTCGGTGTCGAACCCCACGAGAGTGTGGGTGCAAAGATCCGCCAGAGCCGCCTCGAGCTGCTCCGGAGTCTCCACCATGGTGATGGCGCCGTTGAATTCCACGGTGGGCAATTCTGCCACCGCCTGCTTGCTTATGGTGAGGGAAAATGTATTCATTTTCATGATACGCAAAGTTACGCATTATTTGCGACACACTGTGCATCTTTAAGCAAAAAAAGCTAACGCGCCGCCCCCGGGAGCGGGAGCGGCGCGCATAAGACAAGAATGCGGGGATATCAGCGGGCTACGTACACCTTGCGGGCGCCCACGATGTAAATGCCTTTTTCAAGGCCTGTGAGGGCATCTCCGAGGCGGACACCGCGACGCACGCATATGCCCGAGGTGGTGAACACATCCACGACGGTATCGGGATCTGCCTCAATCCGGGCATCCGTGATGCCCACCGTGCTGTCTACTTCAAACGGCTTGGTGAACAGAGCCAGATTGGGATAAGCAGCGTTCAGGAGCAGACCGGTGACCTTATCGGAGAACGTGTAGTGGAAACCCGTCACGCCATTTTCCACAGTGTACTCGGGGTCGTCGCCCTCGCCTTCGAGCATCTCTCCCACTACACCGCCGGTTTCGGGATCGACGTACACTTCGCCGAGGAACCAGTAGAACTGCGTTTCAACGTCGCCCACCTTGGCCTGTGCGCTGAGATCCACGCGGCCGTCCACACACTGCACTTCTACGGGAGCCTGGTTGCCATAATAGAACTTGTTGAGTCCGGCCATACCCGAGACGTCGGGCATCGTGGCGAAGGTGAAGTAGTTGGCGCTGATGTCGGTGACCGTGAGCGTAGCGGCGGCGGGGGTGAAGTCTATGGTGGAAAGCTTGTTGTTTGCCACATAGAACTGATGAATGACCGGCAAGCCGACGAGGCTCACTTCCTCCAGACCGTTGCTCGACACATCCACGCCCCACAGGAGTGGGTTGTCGAACGTGATGTCGGAAAGTTTGTTTCCTGCCATCGAGAGCACCTGGAGTTTGGGATACTTGGACACGTCGAAGCTCTCGTAGGCATTGTACGACAAGTCAAGCGACCGCAGGTCGGGATATTGCTCGAATGTCATGTCGGTGAGCTTGTTGTCGATGAGGCGCAACTCTTCAAGCTCGGGCGAAGCAGGCAAAATGATGTGGTCCTGGTCGAGACCCGCATTTTCGATGGCAAAAGTGTTTACGGATGTGAGAGGCGATGCATCGATGCTGCTCATGGGCACATTGAATATATCAAATACGGTGATGTCGTCGGGCGAGTCGTAGGTGTAGACCTTGACCTGCGCACCGGCGTAGGCAGTCTGCCCTTCAAACGGTGCAGGCTCGTCGGGAGTCACCTCATACTGGATATACTCGGTGCCGTCGCCGCGCCAGTCAATATACACGGCTGTGGGCTGCCTGGACCGGAAAATCAGGCTTGCCTGATCAGTGCCCTGAGTGCAGGTGAACGATGCAATGACTGTTGTGGGCGCGTCCACCACGAGTGTCTCGGTGGTGCGGAAGGCATCCTCTCCGCTCAATTGCGGGAAGGCGGGATGCGACATCTCGCAATATACCAGTCCGAGCGATGGGTTCAGGAATCGAGTGGCACCATCAACACACGACACGTCGACGCCTTCTTCAAGCACGGTGCCATCGGCCTTTTTCCATACGAACTCCGTGCCCCTGCCGTCGATCAAACGATACTGCGACGACAGGTTGATGCCGGGAGCCTTGCCCACAATAAACCACTCCTGGAGCGGCGCGTAGGTGTATTCGCAACCGTCGGGCAGGAAAGAAACAGCCGGCAGAGTGCGTATCGACAGCTTGTTGGATGCCACGTTGAGCGACTGCAGATTGGGCATCTCCACCAGTGTGAGGCTGTCGAGGCTGTTGTTGTGGAGGTCGATATTTTCAGCCTGTCCAAGATAGGTGAGGCTGAGGGTGCCGGTCATGCGGTTGTTGGAGAGGTCGAGATTGCGCAGCTCGTCGAAATTCGTGAACTGATATGTGGTGAAACGGTTGTCGGACATATCGAGGTTCTTGACGCATCCTCTGGTCAGGATCTCGAAGTTATAGAGCTGGTTGCGCTCGACGTTGATGGTGTGGAGGTGGTGCTTCTCGTAGAACTCGATGGGTCCGGTGAGCGACAGGCTGCCGAGACGGTTGCCGGAAAGATCGAGAATCTCAAGAAGGTTGTTGTACTGCAGGTCGATGGTGCGCAGCGAGCAGTCCTTGATACTGAGCACGCGGAGATCCACAGCTCCCGTCACATCAATGCTCGTCAAAGGCTGATCTGCCAGATAGAGCGAAGTGAGCAAATCGCCTTCTTCTATACTTATCACCACGTCTTTGGACGCCACGGCATCCGGAATGGTGAAGGTGGCGGGCGCATTGATATCGTCGGTGGTAACGGCGAAGGTCTTTTCCTCACCATCGCCGCACTTCACATGGATGGTGCGGGGGACGTCAGCCGTGGCACCGCACACCGAAACAGCAAATTTCAGTCCGCCGTCGGCTATCGACGAAGGACGGAATGTAACGGTGGGCGTGGGTTTGCCAAAGTCCTCGGCGGTCTTCACCATGAAAGATGCGGAGGTGAGATTGTAGTCGGGGAATGCCGAGTTGAAGTACTGCACATACACAGAATCGGCAAACGCCTGATTGAAAGTAATCTTTCCGTCGGCATAGGTGTAGGCACTTTCATCCACTTCCTCTTCGGAGGCGGCCAAGGGCCGACGCATCACTTTCACGGTGGTGGTGGTGCCTGCGCGAAGCACGCTGGCGGAGAGATCGAGCACACCACCCACGGGGTAGCTGCGGTCGCATGGGAGAGGGGCACGGTAATAATAGTATTCACCCCACTCCTGTTTGGGCAGAGGCAGAGTGGCGAAGGTCAATTCGTTGTAGGCCAGGTCCACCGAAAACAGGTTCACATTGGCATCCAGATCAATAGAGCTGAGCTTGTTGTGGCTGAGGTATAGATTGGCGAGCAGTGTGTTATGGCTTAAATCCACGGAGGTGAGATCGTTGCCGCCAAGGCGCAGAAGCACCAGATTGGGCACCTGAGCCAGATTAATATTCTGAATCTTCACATCATTATTGATCGATGCGGAGGTGTGCTCGGCAAAAAGATATATCAGCTGAGGGTTGTTGCTGAGGTCAAGCGAGGTCACTCTGGAGTCCGACACATTGAGGCTCCTGAGCTTGGGATTCTGCGACACATCCACCGAGGCTACATCGGTGAGCTCAAGCGTGAGCGACTGGAGCTCGGGGCAGCCCGTGGGATCGATGCTCTTAAGGTCGCGGCAGTGGTAGGCATCGAAGCTCACCATCGCAGGATAGTCGCTGAGATTGAACGACTGGTCGATATGCTCGGTGATGTCGATTTCCAGAATCATCAGTCCGGGCTTATCCGGGCCGATTATCAGTGGCGATTCAGGAGTGAAAGGATTGTCGGTGAGATAAATCGCGGCCAGCTTGCTGAACGGAGTGAGATCGAGGCGCTTCAGCTCGTTGTGCTGGAGGTCGAGAATCTCAAGGTTCGTGCACTGCTCCATGTCGATCCAGTCGATATAGCATCCTTCGGCGTCGAAATAGTCGAGCTTGGAAGCATCGCCATAGATCTTAACGATACCCTCGGAGCTCACACGGCACTGAACCGGCGTACCCTTCATGGCCTGAGTCTCCGAATCGAAATAAGCTACGTCCACCAGCACCTCCTCCGGGCCGAAGCCATAGTCGATGTCGAAATAGGTGGGCTCAGTGGCACCGAGCACGATATGGAACGAGTTGGTCTCGCTATAAGTATCATAGATGTTGGTGTGGAAGGTGACGGCGGGAGTTTCGCCGACATCCTGTGCACCAGCATTTCCGGTGCACAATGCGAGCGCTCCCAGCGCCACGCACATGCTCTTCATAAATATTTTCATACTAAAACTGTGGTTATTTTACGCAAATCTTGGTGGAGTGGCGGCCATTCACATTCACCACGTATACTCCGGGAGCCCATGCCGACGCATCGAGTGTGAGCTGATCAGCATCGGCTGTGACCGATGCCACCAACGAACCGGAAAGAGCGAAAGCCTGCAAAGACAGGCGGCCACTGCCGTCGGCGCAGAACACGTCGAACACGTTGCGTGCGCTTTCCGTCAGGATGAGGCGGTCGTTGGAATTTTCGGCAAGCACATCATTCACGCCGGCATCTGCCGTGCGGATCACTTCCTTGAGGCCTTCGAGGGCGTTGAACTTGCCCGCGCCCCAGCGCACGGGATCGGCTCCGAGCACATCGTCGTCCACGGTGGCGGTAGTCTGTATTATCTCCCGCACGCGGTCTACCGTGAGAGTGGGATCGGCCTCAAGCCACAGGGCTATGCAGCCGGCCACAAAAGGAGTGGACATCGAAGTGCCAATTTCCTGCTTCCAATAGTGCATGCGACCGTTGGCATCGGTGAAGCGCGCCGAGTTGATATAGTTGCAATACCCTATCTTATTCGCATCGTTGTAGCTCGCTGTGGCGGCATCCAGATACGGCGTGCTCATGGCCGATATGATAGCCGAGCCGGGGGCACACACGGTGGGAAGGTTGCGGCCATCGGCCAGAGTGCCGAAAGAAGAGAAACCGCTCACGCCGCCGGGCACGAAGCCGTCGCCCACATAGGTGGATTCCCAGCCGTCGAGCGATGTGTACTTATTGCGGGTGTTGTAGGAGCCTACAACTATCACATTGTGGGCCACGGCCATATCGGATATGGAGCCGTTACAACTGCCGTCCTGGAAGTTGTCCAAGCCGTAGTTGTCCATCCAGGTGGTGAGGCCGTCGCCGTAGCAGTCTATGCGCTGGCCGGCCGAACCGGTGACTTCAAAGCCAAGCACATAGGTGCCGGTGGTGCGGTTTTCCTCGGTGTCGATGATATAGTAGTCCACCAGACCGTAGTAGCGGCCGGTCTCCTCGTCGATCATTCCGCCTACGCCCACATAGCCGTCGAAAGCACGCACAAAGGTAGCATCGCCCACTATATCGCTTTCGTCCATCTGATAGTCGGTGGAGCTGCAATAGTAGGTGCCCACGCCGTTGCCCACCACGGGCATACGCTTGGCCACGCGATAGTTGCGATCCTTGTTGTAAATGATGGCCTGAAGATCGAAGGGGGTCTCATCGTTGGAGTAAACGGCAATGGATCCGTAGCGGATGGTATTGTTTGTGAAATCGTCGCCGCCTGCCGGATCATACTGATAGGCATAGGGGTGAATCAGCGTGCGGAAACTGTTGTCGTCCGCTGTAAATGTCTTGTTAAGAGCTATTTTAAGGTCGCCTTCATTACCGGCCGAGATGCAGATGATGGCTTCCTTACCCACCTCGTCGAAGAATCGGGCGATGGTGGAATTGGGGTCGTGCGATCCTGTGTTGCTGCCCAGCGAGAGACTGTACACAATGGGCATACCCATGTAGTCTGCGTAGCCGTACAAATGATCCATGCCGTAGGCAATGAAGCCGTCGGCAAGGGTGCCGCACGACACGGCCAGTTCCGCACCGGTAGCCACGCCGTAGTAGGGATTGTTAACCTTGACAATTTCGGGAGTGGTTCCGTTCATGCCCGTGGCTATTTCCACTTCTCCCTTATAGCCTCCGCCGAGAATATTCAGGGTGTGGGTGCCATGGTAGGTGGAATTGTCATCGGTCTTGAATTTCTTGAGGTCCCCACCCTCATACACGTTGTGGCCGTAGAAATCCTCGGCCATGCCTGTGCCCGCAGCATTATAGCGCAGGTGGGAAAGGAATCCGATGCGGGATGTTCCGTCGGGGTTGCAGAAACTGATATGGTTCGGGTCTACGCCTTGGTCAACGACAGCTGCCACCACTCCGGCGCCGGTATAGGCCTTCGAAAGGCCACCCAGGCCGGCATGGATATCGGCCACTCCCGTAGCCTCGCGTGCTTTGTCGAGGTGGGGCTTCAGATCTCTCTGGAGCTGGAAAGAGCGCATCATAGGCAGGCGGGAGCAGCGCTCCACATCGGCATACGCCACTTCCACCACGGCTATATCGCCGCGCATCGTGAGCACACGCATGCCCTCGGCCGCGAGATCTTCCGTGCTCGTACCTTCCTGAAGAAGCAGGAAAGCCACAGTGGACTGAGCATCTGCCGCGCGGCCGGAAACTTTACGCATGCGGTTCGCCGCAGCAGGCCCGGCGCTCGAATTTTCAATACCATGGCGACGCATCTGTGCACGGCTCGGCAGCGAGAGAGCATCAGTCTGCGCGCTCGCGCAGGCAAATATGCCCAGAAGTGCTGCAGTAGCGATAAGTCTGTTATTCATTGTGTTTTCAAAGTAAGTAATAAGAGCCGGTTGCACGGCTTGAAAGCAATGCAACCGGCCATAATCAAAAGTAATCTGTGTTCGGGATAGTTATCAACGCACCACGATCTTAGTGCCGTTAGTGATATAAATACCTGCGGGGAGATTCTTGAGAGCGGCTGCGTTTGCTGCATCAAGCACCTTCATGCCCTGGAGGTTGTAGACTGCGGCGGGTTCATTGCGGTCGGCAGCGACATCACTGATACCCGACATGCCGCTGATAACCACGTTGTGATCGGCCGAAGCATTGAAGGTGCACACGCCGTTTTCATCGGGAGTGAGCTCTTCGCCGTCAAGGCTTACAGTGTAGTCATAATCGTCGTTTTCGGGAAGAGCAATGTCCACCTGAGTGCCGGTGAGCACACGGAGACCTGCGGCAAAATCAGCACGATCGTTGATGATGTCGGTGGAAACCTTAACATCATCGGTGCCTTCGCCCGTGAGTTCGAAGCTCAGAGCATGGAACTCGGGAGCCACACCGGTGGTGAACACCTTGTACACATCGCCGTGTTCGGGATATGTCTGCTGCGAGAAATAGCTGCTGTTCCAGGTGTTGACAATCTCTTCGTCGTTCTTGTAGGCATAATACGGATTCTCGCCGCTGGCAACTACCGAGTGCAAGACATTGGCGGATGAGGAAAAGGGAATCACCGTATAGCCGGCTTCCACCGTATAGCTTTCGCGACTATCTTCATCACTCCAATATGCGGTGTAGAGGTCGTCAGTGCTGTCTACGTAATAAACGAATTTCGAGTCGTAGTTAATTTCCTCGGTTACGATATTGAAGACATCGCCGGAATTTACCTTTACGGCGTTGTAGGAAAGAGTCACGGGGTTGCCTTCGGCATCGGTGAGGCTCTTGATCACATAGCCCTGGGCAGCCTTGATATAAACATAGGGATCTTTTTCGCTCACGCTGAGCTCGTTGCTGCCGGCCACAAGGGTAAAGGCGGTTTCATAGCTCGAGGAACCGGGATGTACGTTCACATGTGCGGGATCGTCTACATTCACAGTGAAGTCGATCGTGGCGTAAGGATGTGCCACCACATTCACTTCCACCGGGTCCATTCCCACCTTGTAGGAGACGTAGTAGGTGCTGTACTGAAGCTCATCGTTGATGTAGACTCCTTCAATCACGTAGTTATTGGAATTCAGCGAAATACCGAGGCTTGAACCTGCACGCACGGTGAAATCGGGGTCCATGTAGTTGTCGACGTTCTCGTAGTTGACCTGAACGTAGTCGATGGCACCTTCGGCACCCTCGCTCACGGTAAAGGTCACAGGCACATCAACGGCAGGGAAGCTTGCGGTGATTTCGATTTCATCGCCATCTTCCACGTCGATAATGAAGGAACCGTAGCGGCTTTCAACCTTGTTGCCGTTGTGCTTCACCAGATAGAGCTCACTGCCATAATCCTTGCTGCTGAAGGTGAAAGGCGATTCTTCGCCGGGGATGAATTTAACCTCGGTTACTTCGCCGGTGAGATCGAATTTGCCGGAGCTGTTGCGCGAAGCCTGTACCTGAGTATAGTCGTCGGTAACGGTAACGGTAGCAGTGGCGGTGCGCACGGAAGAGAGATCTTGGGTGGTCACTTCATACTTACGGCCGTCGTTTGATTGACCGAGATAAATAGAGCAGCTCTTGCCGTTGTTGACCCAAGGGCTGTAGTCCGGAGAATCAACGCACACCACATCCACGAGGCGGAAGCCATCCTTCGCATCGATGTAAAGCGAGTTATAGCCGTTGGGATCATACTCCACCACGTTGTCGCCGGCAGAAATGTTCAGGGTCTGGCCTGCCAAGGTCAAGGTTACGGCAGCAGGGTCGTCGACATTGACCGTAATGCTCTCGGCCGACGCCTGAAATGCGCTCACCACAGCCATCACGGCCACGAGCACTGTTGCGTATAGTTTTTTCATAAGCAAAATGAGAATATGTTGGTTTATTCAGTTGTTTCGGAGTGCAAATTTATAAATACATCGGTAAATAGAGCGAAAGCAAGTGTTAAAAATACATAAATGGTTCGGATTATAGTAAATTTAATATAAATCGAAAATTTTTAACCTAATTTACTTACGATTTATCACAAAATAAGTAAAAGCCGAGGCTCCATACGTCCAATCGGCGTAGGAGCCCCGGCTATGATTTGCCTTTCGGAGCGGGGAGATATTTTCAATCCTGCACTATCTCAAGAGCACTTCCTGCCGAATGAGCCGTGAGCGAAGGCGCGAGCGCGCTCTGCACCGTGGCCAGTCCGCCGGCAAAGCTGCCGGCAAGGTTGGCGGTGCAGTCGTAGCTGATCTGATATGTGCCCTTGGGAAGATAGCCTATGAACATGCGGGTGGACGCATCGCGGTTCTCGCGGTAGAAATACGCACCGCCGCTTTCAACCATGCCGGGAGTCTGAACCACGGGCTCGAGGGCAGCGGCCCTGTCGTCCACGATGTTCACGTACTGCATGTCGCGCGCCACGTGCAGGGTGAGAAGCACGCGCACGCGGCTGCCCAGAGGCACCTCAGTGGCGAATGAAGTGGCACCGTCGGGGCCCACGAGCATCATGCGTTTCTCGATAGAGAGACCGTCGCAATCCACAGCCTTGACCTGCGAGGGCTGCGTGCGGTAGCTGCTGATCACAGCGCCATACGACGGAACGCCCGCGCCGGGTTCCACGGTGAGCGTCTTGCCGGCAGCTTTGCTGCCGAGCGCCACGGTGGCCTCACCGCCATAGCTGCACGCATCGCCCAAGTCTACAGGCTTTCCCTTGAGGGTTACGGTGGCCGGCGCGTTATCCGTGTGCCAGGGCGTGCCGCCGGCCATGAAGGCTCCCACGAGCTGCGTGGCGTCGGAGGCGCCGAGGCCCACAGTGGCCTGCTCGCGCACCACGAGCCACTGGCGCATGCCGTCGATCAGAGCGGAGGCCGGATCTATGCGCCCGAAGGCTATAAGCATCGGAGCGTATTGCTCGATATCCGCCACGCTGGGGAAGCTCAATCCCTGCGCGGGAGTGGCAACCGCAAACTCGCTTATGGAAGAAATGATCTGCTTTGCCACGGCGTCGCGGCCATAGAGAGAGAGAAGAATGGCCATATTTGCCTTGCGCGAGGTAGACGCATTGCGCCATGTGCTGGCGCAGTTGCGCAACGTGGCTTCCACTACCTTTTCGCCGAATGACGACGGCCGGATATCCTTCCACATGCTGCGCACCACGGTATAGGCCATATTGGGCTCCACTTTGCCCTCGGCGTGTTTCTCGAGCTCACGGTCGAGATACTTCAGTGCATTGCGCATCATGCGGTCGAGTGCCTCATCGGCCGGGAGATCGCCGGCCATGCGCAGCAGTCCGAGGTCGTGAAGCGCCATAGATGTGGTCCACTGCGAAGGCTCCTTGCTCCACGGGCCCCAGCGCAGGCCGCCGTCGGCATCGGCGAGCTTCCCGAGCGTCCTTATGGCTGCGGCAATCTGCTTTCGGGCATTGGAGGGATCGAGCAGCAAGCTCAGGCGAGCCATTCTCTCCGTATCGCCCTGAGCTGCCCTGACCCAGGGAGTGGCATTGAGCGCCACGGTCTTGAGCGCGTCGTTCTGCTCCAAGCGCGACACGGGCGCTTTGTCTTTCCAAGCCTTGAGAGCGTCGGCCACGGCCGGATTGCGTTTCACTATACCCGCCGAAGTGCATGCTGCAAAGAGCGTGTGCACAGCTTCCGTAGCAGTCGTGGCGTCGTAGGTCACAAGTCCGGGAAGCGCCTTCACGATGGACCAGGACGGATTCATGCAATATTGCAGCGTGTAGGTTCCTGCGGGATCGGACGGAATCCGGATCGACACTGATTTATCGCCGGGATTGAGGTAGAAAGTCTGAGACTCCACCACATCACATTCTGCCGACTCCACGGGGATAAGAGCCTGCTCGCCGTCGGAGAAAGTGCCGTCGGTGCACCGCACTCGATAACCCACGGCGATGACATCCACAGGCGTGTCGATATCGATAGCCACCACTGCCGAAGCTCCGGCTTCGATATGCTGCACGGATTCAACGGTGGACGTCACCTTCATGGTAGTTGCGTCGAACAGTTCCACCACAGAGGTGACATCTGACGCCTCCTCCTTATTATTATATATGGTGGCGAGCACGCGGGCCTTGTCGCCCTGCCTGAGGAAACGGGGCAGATTGGGCTGAACCATCACGGGCTTATTGGCCACGACGTCGCGCACAAGGCTGCCGGCTTTCATCTCCGCGGTCCACGCGAGGGCCCGAAAGCGCCAGGTGGTGTTGGCGTCGGGCAGCGTGAAGTCGAGCGTCACGTTGCCGTCGCCGTCGGTGATGACGGAGGGCATCCAGAAAGCCTGCGCCACCTCCGCATCGCGGTAGTTGAACGCCTCGGCCGCATCAGGGCCCTGCTCTACCGCGCCATTGCCCGCATCAGCAGATACTTCCAACGATTTTTCCTCCTCAGCCTCATCCGCCATAATGCCGTCGCTTGCCGAAGACAGGCCCAAAGCTGCCCCGGCCATGGCTTCGGAAGTTTCCACGGCTGCCATCTTGCGCATCATGGGGGCAGCCAGGTTATAGGCCCGTCCGTAGGCCACTGAGTGCAGATATTTGAAAGAAGGCTGCGATAAGGTGCTCGTTTTCTTCAGTGACAGCTCGGCAAGCTGGGATGCCGAATACTTGCCGTCGCTGAGCGTATTGAGCGACATAGAGGGGACAGGCTCGGCCAATCCGAAACGCGACGGCCAGTTCATCTGCTGCAGGGCATCGAGTGCGTGGTTGTACATAGTGGCTACCATTGCCGCATCAGCAGCTCCAGGACCTGTGATCTTAAAATTCCACTGCTCACCGGCACCCGGCACAAGACGGTCGCGGAAACTTACGGCCTCTATCTTCACCTGCGGAGCCGCCGGGCGGCTTATGTTCACTCTATACGACGTGATTTTGCCATCCACCACCGTGGCAATCTCAAGCACACCCTTATCGGCGCCCTCGGGCAGGTCGAGCGATAGATGACGGAATCCCTTGTCGCGCTTCTGCACTTCCACCTCCACAATCTTGTCTTCCACGCACAGGGCCGCATAGAGCCACAGGTCGTCGCGCCCCACCCCGTATCGGAACGCCGCGCGGCCCTTGGCATCTGTGGTTATATCGGTATCGGCCACGAGCAGGCTCATATCTTCGGGGATGGAGTTCAATTCCACATTATATATGATAAATCTTGCCGATTCCATGGCATTGGCAAGAGCGCCGTCAACGGGGGCCACCTTGAGCAGATAGTAGCCGCCGCGCACCTTGTCGAGATCGGCCACGGGCGACATTGACGCGCACGTGCCCGAAGCCGCCGTCTTCATGGTGCGGGCGTCGACAAGCTCCCATTTAAGTTTGATATCCACTTTCTCGCCCTGAGCATCATAGACGTCAATGGGCAGCTTCGTCTCGGTCATGGCACGCAGATATTGCGAACTTCCCGACACGTTGATGGCATAAGGCTTGCCGTTGGTGAAGCTCTTGCGTGCCGATGCTGTCTCTGCTGTCTTCGCAGTAACGGTGATATCGGCCATGAAATCATGCGACTGAGAGCCCTTGAGAATTGCGGCGGGAATGACCACCTCGAAATTGCCGTCTTCTCCGGTCGTGGTTTTGATGCCGCACACGTAACCGTGGGGCTGCCACCAGCGCCAGCGGAACACTTTGTTGATGTCCACGCTCACTGCCGCATCGGCCACGGGCATACCCGAATAAGTCTCGGCATGGCCGCGCAGCGTCACGTCTCCGGCCGCAGGCATATCGCGGAACACGGTGATGTCGCTCACCTCGAAGGTGGGCATCTTATAGTCGCTCACCATCACCGTGCTGCCTGAAACAAAGCGGTCGCCCACCATCAACTGCAAATTGAAGTAGCCCGTGAGACCTTCACCCGGAGTAGCGAACGACCCGTACACTCTGCCGTAGGCGTCCGTCACAGCCTGCACGGAAGCCACCATTTTACGATTGGCATCCATGAAGCGCACCTCCACGTCCAGGCCGGAAGCCGCATGGCGCGTTCTGAGCCAGTCTGAGCTATAATCAACTATTGCAGCCCACTGCACGGTGTCGCCCGGATGATAAATGGGACGATCGGGCAATATCGAGGCATTATAACTCGTGGCATCGAGCTGGCGCCCCTGCCAGGGGGACTGTACGCGCAGCGAGCGGCCGAAGTTCACGCTCTTTCCATCCGGGGTCACTATTGAAAGTTCCTCATTGGTATTGCCGGGTAGCACAAAACGGGCGAGTCCCTGCTTGTCGGTGGTTCCCACCTTTCGCGGAAGGCCTTTTTCTTTGTTGACGAGCACGTGCACGTTTTCAACGGGTCGGCCTGTTACGAAGTCGGCCATCGCCACCACCTGATCCTTTGCACCGGTAAAACACAGAGGCACGCAGGGCGTGGCAACAACCGTGCGCCACAGGTCCACGTAGCGTGGCTTTTCCACCTTTCCGTCGGCCTCGCAGTAGACCACGTAACTACCCGGAGAATCCAGCGTGACAGGCGTAGAGTACTTAACGGATGATTCGTTCTTGCTCTGGTCGAAATCAAGACGACGGGCGAGTTGCAGGCTGCCGAACGGAACCCGGTAGCGATCGGACGAACTATTGGTAACGGCGTAGAAATTCACTGCGGCCTTGCTCAGATATTTCACTTCCACATCCATATTGAAAGGCCTGCCCGGGCACACAAGCTCGGGAACGCCCACGCTCACGCGACCGCGGCGGATGCGTCGCAGCACGTTTTGCAGCGATGCGTTGTCCCAGTAGCCAGGGAAGCGCTCGAGCGAACTCTCGATGAGCTGTTCCAACACTTCGCGCGTCACGCGGAAAGGTTCTTCGGTTTCGGCCTCATCGGGTTCTTCCTCTACGAAGTCGTAAATCTCGCTCACCGCCTCCATGCCGTACATCACCATATCGGCAAGCCTCACGAGAGCCATGCGCGCGTATTCGTCGCCGATGTGCTCCATATAAAAATTGTAGAGGGCACTCGTGCCTGCATTCTGCAGCAACGACACGGCCCAATAGTAATATGCAGCCGAACCGGGTGTGGCGGCATCGCGCATGGCAATGCGCAGTTCTCCGGCCTTTGGGTTCATGTCGATCTGATCGTAGATGCTCACTGCATCGCAGGCCACTAAATCGGCCACGGAGGGGAAGTAGAGCAGTGTGCGCTTATCAGCCTCCACTGCGGCGGCATAGTCCGCCAGGGGCGTGGGATTCTCTTTGGCCAGCGCAAGCGACTCGCTCAGGCGCGCGGTCACTCCGGCCTTGAACTGGCGGCCGTTCCACTCCCGGATATCGGCCGGCAGAGGCTCGTCGGGTGTGGTGAGACGGTCGTACACGTAGCTGTTGTAGCTATATGCCTGATACAGAATTTTAGCTCCCACGAGCTTCATGAGCGAGGCTGCCGCGGGCGCTTTTTCGCGCGCCGAGAGGTCGTCGCACAGCTGCACGAGACTGAACACGCTGTCCGGGTCGATCGATTGGGCCGCTGTACATATTTCAAGGAGCGCCTTCACGCGCTGCGGCCCGGCTGCGGCATCGCCTTCCGTTGCCGCCAGCACGCCATATGCCTGCTGGAGCACTTGGCGAGGATGCGCAAAATCAGGTTCTCCCGGCTTTGTCGCGGCTGAAGCGTCGGCAGCTACAGCGATACCCAGCGCCACGAGTATATTTTTTAGAATTTTCATTTTTCTTAAATTAGTATATTATTCGCAAATTTAGTAAAATTTGCTCACGTCCGAAAAAAAATCATTACTTTTGCATCCATGAACTCCAATGAATCTTTCATAACTCGCTTCTACAGCAAGCACCATATTATAAGCCATATAATTATCATCGCGGCAACGGCGTTGCTGCTGGTGTGGTTCGCCATGATTTTCCTGAACGTGTGGACCCGCCACGGCGCCACCTCCACCGTTCCGCAGATCAAGAACATCCCCTACACCACCGCTGCCGAGCTGCTGCGCGATTGCGACCTGTCGATAGAGATATCGGACTCGGTTTATGACCGCGACACACCTCCCGGCACCGTGATCGAGAGCTGGCCCCGTGCGGGTGCAGTGGTGAAGCGCGGCCGCCAGGTGTACGTGACCATCACGGCATTCTCGCCCAAGATGGTGCGTATCACAATGCCGGTCACCGGCGTGTCGTCGCGTCAGGCCGTGAGCTACCTGCGCGGACTCGGTATCACCGGCATCCGTATCGTCAACGTGCCCTCGCAGTACCCCGACCTTGTTGAAGGAGCCACATTCGACGGCCGTCCGCTGCGCGTCGACAGCGAGATTCCCGTAACAGCCACAGTCACCCTTGAGGTGGGAAGCGCCCCCGAACCTGCTGAAATTCCCGAGGAGGAAGAAACCGAAAACACAGAAACGGAAAGCGCCGAGCCTGAAAATTCAATATTCGACTGATGACCGAAAGCACCCCCGATATCGAACTCGACGACAACGCAGCGCCCGATGATGCGCCGCGCATCGTGGATATAGGCGACGGGCGCGAGCTCTACGAGCATTTCCGCTTCACGGCCGACAAAGGCCAGGAAATGCTGAGAGTGGACAAATTTCTGGCGCTCAGGCTCCAGAAATCGAGCCGAAACCGCATCCAGCAGGCTGCGCAAGCAGGATGTATCATCGTGAACGGCCGGCCCGTCAAGAGCAACTACAGGGTGAAGCCTCTGGACGTGGTGCAGGTGGTGATGGACCGCCCGCGCTACGATTTCGAGATTATTGCGGAAGATATCCCGCTCGACATAGTGTATGAAGACGATACCGTGCTGGTGGTGAACAAGCCGGCTGGCCTTGTGGTGCACCCGGGCCACGGCAACTATTCAGGCACTCTCGTCAACGCCCTTGCATGGCATTTCCGCGACACTCCGGACTACGACGTGAGCGATCCGCGCCTGGGCCTTGTTCACCGCATCGACAAAGACACGTCCGGCCTGCTGGTAGTGGCCAAGACGCCGGATGCCAAGACACATCTGGGACGCCAGTTTTTCAACAAGACCACGCGGCGCGAATATGTGGCGGTTGTGTGGGGCGTGCCGTCGCCGGCCACAGGCCGCATCGAGGGAAATATAGGGCGCAACGAGCGCGATCGCCTTCAGATGGCCGTGTATCCTCCGGGCGATGCTCGCGGCAAGCATGCCGTGACGCACTACGAGGTGGTAGAACCTCTGGGCCACGTTTCGGTGGTGCGCTGCGTGCTGGAGACGGGACGCACGCACCAGATCAGGGTGCACATGCGACATATCGGCCACACGCTGTTCAACGACTCGCGCTACGGCGGCGACGTGCCGCTGCGCGGGCTGCGCTCGGCATCCTACAACGCATTCGTGGCCAACTGCTTCGCCACGTGTCCGCGCCAGGCCCTGCACGCCCGCACGCTCGGTTTTGTACACCCCGCGACGGGCAAAGAAATGTTTTTCACCTCTGAAATTCCTGCCGATATGACTGCTTTGATTGAACGTTGGCGCAACTATTCTGCCAGCCACAGCGTTTAAATCGAAAATATTCTTTAATTTTGCAGGTCGAAACAACGAATCATAACCATGACAATTCCCGAAGAATTCAAAGATATTGCCCCCTACGACGACGAACAGTTCCACGAAAAAATGAGTTCGCTGGTGCGCGAGCCCGGGTTTGAGCATGCCATCAGGTATGTGATGCCGGACGTTGACTACGACGAATTTTGCCGCGAGCTGGTAAACGTACCCTCACAGGACGTATTCCAGCGCAGCGTGATGGGAAAATTCCTGGAGTTTCTGGCTGCCAAGACCACCTCAGGCATCACCTTCGACGGCCTTGAGAATTATGATCCGGCCTTGAGCTACACTTATATCACGAACCACCGCGATATCGTGCTGGACGCATCTTTCCTCAACCTCTGCTTCATCCGCAGCGGGATGCCCGTCACGCAGGTGGCCATTGGCAATAATCTGCTTATCTACGAGTGGATAAGCGATCTCGTGAAGCTCAACCGCAGCTTCATCGTGAAACGCGATGTCAAAGTCACCGCCGCTCTGGAGGCCGCAAAGCAACTTTCGGCCTATATCCACTATACCATCACGCGCAAGCATGAATCGGTGTGGATAGCGCAGCGGGAGGGCAGAGCCAAAGACAGCAACGATCTCACGCAGGAAAGCCTCATCAAGATGCTCGGCCTGGCCGGCGAGGGATCCGTGAAGGAGCGCGTGATGGAGGTGAACCTCATGCCCGTGAGCAT
>CAMWRI010000024.1 GCA_947176585.1 uncultured Porphyromonadaceae bacterium | reverse complement strand
AAGGCAAGGTTTATTGATATGTCGGCTGGTCAAGACCAATCTACTACGAGTGTATTGCCGACAGTTCATCATCGCGTGCGTGCAGCCCTTTCCTACTGACCCTGTTTCGCTCAGTAGAAAAATAGGGGAATACTACGCGCCTGAGAGCGCGTCCCGATTACAGCCGTGGTGGTAAGCTGCCTAGGATGCGCACCCAGCGGTCACAACCGCCCGCTCCTCTCCCAATTGTGCGAGCGGCCCCAGGGGGCGACGCCCGCCTGGGGCATGCGAGCCCAATTAATCACCTGAAAAAAGACGCGCTGCCCCCATCCCCAAGATACGGAACCGCAGAAGAAACAAAAAAATCTTTTGTCCCTTCTGTTCTTTTGTATCTCCGTTTTACCACTTGAGCCGTTATGTAATCACCACGATTTTGCCCGTCTGTTCCCTGGCCTCTGCCATGCGATGGGCCCGAGCGATCTTGTCGAGTGTGAAGCGGGAGGCAATGACGGGATGAATCCCCCCTTTCTCGATTAGCCCCATCATGCCGTCTATCTGAGCTTGACTCGGCCTGTTGCTGTAAAACCCCGTGAGATATACTCCCGAAGGTATATCCTTGATGGGATCAAAATTCTTCAGCCCGAACATACCTCCCAGCAGTCCCGTTTGGCACACGATGCCGTGCATCTCGGTGAGCCGTAAAGATTCGCCCAGCGTGGCGGCTCCAATAAGTTCCAGCACCTTTCCGGCACCGGCGGGATACCTGTCGAGAAAGCGGCGGAGAAATCCTTCGCCTTCCGTGATCACATCGTCGGCACCGACGTCCTTTAGCATGGCGCCTCTCGCCTCGCTCCTGGTGGTGGCCACCACGGTGGCTCCGATAGCTTTTGCCAGCTGTATCGCGGCAAGCCCCACAGTGGACGTACCGCCACGCACCAGCAGCAGATCGCCGGAATTGAGCTGCAACGACTGCACCAGCGATCCGTAGGCCGTGTAGAATGTCTCCGGCACTGCGGCAAGCTCCTCGGTGCTCATGCTGCTGCGCACGGCAAACACATTGCGCGCCGGCAGCAACGCATATTCGGCATAGCTGCCGTTGAAGCTCCGCCCCATACCACCCATCAGCGCAATCACGCGCTGCCCGGGCTCCATTCCGCTGTCGGAGGCATCAGCCACCGTGCCCACGCATTCTATGCCCGGCACTATAGGCTTGCTTATATACGGTTGTGCCACCTCAAACTGTCGCAGAAGCACTTCCGAGTGATTGATTCCGAAAGCATCCACCTTCACCAGCACCCATCCGGGGCGAACCTCCGGCACGGGTATTTCCGTAACCTGCATTTCATCGGCCGTGCAGGGGGCCGTGAGCACTACTGCCTTCATACCGCTTTCCAGCATTGGGGATCGGGTGAATAAAACGAGCGGTGATAACCGTATGCCACAGCAGGACAACCGCGGCAGAAACGCAGGAGCTCACACCCGGAGCATTTCTCGAACTTATCATATTGGCGGTAGCGCTCCATCTCCTCGCCGTTCCATAACTCATTGATCGGCGTAATGAACAGGTTGCCCACCACACTCTCGAACCGGCGGCAGGCCATCACGTTGCCGTTGGGCTGTATGGTGAAGTGGCAGTCTCCGCAATGACAACCGTCGTATATTGCGTCGGGATCAGTGTCTTCGGGAATCTTGAACAGTCCGTTTTCATACAGAAACAGAGTCCACAGGTGATCTTTCAGGTTGAATATGGTACCCGAATCCTTATGTTCCTCGAATTTCTTCCAGATTCGTCCGAGAAAATCGCGGTATTCCTCCGGCGATATATGTGTGGACTTCTCATCCGAGGTTGGGCAATAGCGCCCGAAAGCAAACACGTCCACGCCTTTCTCCACCACCAGATCGATTATATCGGGGATCTCATCGATATTCGTGCCCGATACCGTGGTCATCACCGCCACGCGTATGCCGTTCCGGCGCAGCACGTCTATCTTCTCCACCGTAGCGTCGAACGATCCCGGTTTGCGTATAGCATCGTGCGTATCCCGCATGCCGTCGATCGAAAGCTGATACTTCACGCAGCCCATCGCCTTGAGCAAGCCGCACAATTCATCTGTGATGTGGAAGGGATTGCCCATTATGGTAAAAGGTATATCCCTCTCCTTCAGCATAGCGAGAATATCGCGGAAATGGCGGTGAAGCACCGGATCGCCCCCGGTGATATAGAAGTATGGCCGGCGGTTCATCCGCCTGCACATATCCGCACACTGCCGGATCACCTCCTCCGCTCTGCCGACGGGCATCTCTATCAGATGCGGATGCCCCTCGGAGAAGATATAGCAATGCTCGCAGCGCTGGTCGCAGCTGTCAGTGATATGCCACTGAAAAGCAAAATATTCCATAGCCGAATAATTAAACGGTTCCGGTACGCAACATTATGGCGTGCGTATCGGAACCGCCGTAAATTCTGTTTCGCTTACTTGTCGCCGGCACCGCAAGCCGAGCCGCATGCTGCGGGCTTGGGTTCGGGCTTCTCGTCGCCTGCGCCGCAGGCGGAGCCGCATGCTGCGGAGGGACTACCGTTTTCAGCCTCGGCGCGGAGATAGGCCTGCGCCGTGTGCTTCACTGCATTGTTGTCGATACGTTTCATAATAGTGCTGTTTTTGGGGTTTCACACAGTTTATCAACGCAAAATTAACAAATATTGTTCTGCCTGTCAAGTGCTTACTTTTTCCCGCCCCGGTAACATATTTATCGCTTTTGGTGATTACCAGCACATTGCCGATGCAATAATTATTCAAAAAAAAATCATCGTGCGCCATATTTGGATATATACCGCGGATACAGTAACTTTGCGCTCAAAAGCGCTCTGAAAATGAGAAAGAAAGAACAACTTAATTCGATTATCGAGATATGCCCCGTGAGGAATGTTGTGGCCCGCTTCGGCAATAAATGGGCGCTTCTGGTGATTCTCGTGCTCAGCGAGACCCGCACCATCCGTTTCAACGAACTCGGGCGTAAGATTCCCGATATTTCCTCGCGCGTGCTCTCAAATACTCTCAAGACCCTCGACGCCGACGGCCTCGTGGAGCGCCGATACTACCAGGAAGTGCCGCCTCGCGTGGAATATTCGCTCACACCCACCGGCCGCTCCCTCGTGCCCATAATCCTTCAGCTCACGGAATGGGCGCAGAAAAACATGAAATCCATCATCCACCACCGCAACAAAGCCCAGTAGCCGTACGGTGCGCCCCATAGCGCGTCATCTTACCCCACAGGTTTTCAAGTGAGAGCACACCTGCTCTCTCCCCTTGATATTGTCGATAAAAATTATCATGCCATTTATTGCATGATTTTAAATTAATATCTATCTTTGCAGCGCAGGCCGCCTTGCAGAAGCCCCGGTCAAGGGCATAGCGGGAGGGACTGCGACACATTTTTATCAAAAGCGTATACACACGCTCTTTCTTGGCTTTCTGAAACCTGGAAAATTTCAATTATCGTCAAGAATGAGACAGCGGTAGGACGTCTTGCGGATATGTATATTCCTCCGATTGCAGGCGCGGGAGCGTCGGCTATCGGTCTATATACACGTAATCTGCGTGAGGCTTCTGCGTTGTCCGTTCTACGATAATGGGCAGTTCCAGGGCCTCAGAAAGCGGAACGGGCAAAAGTATGGCCCCACGCTTTTCTTTTAATTATCAGCCTTTCAGGCGGCCGGAGGCACAAGGAAGCATTATTGATCTATGAAAAAAACACTCACACTCCTCCTGCTGCCATGGGCCGTGGCGCTCGCCGCTTGCAGCGCCGACGAGCCTCAGACCATCTCAGCCACCGAGGACTACAACCGCGGATTCGTCAAGGAATTCGGAGTTCCTGCCCGGGGACACGACTTCTCAATGGCCACCACAGCCGGTCTTAAAGTGACATCACGAAACGGCGACCACATCACCGTCACAGCCGAAATCGACGGAGAGGAATACCTCTTCGCTGATTGCCATGTACCGGCCGGCACCACAGCCATCCCCGTGACAATTCCACGCTCAGTCTCGGAACTCAAACTCTCCACCACCCGCGGAGAGAGCTCCGTTTCCACCAATGCTGTGGTTAACCTCGACGAAATCGAGCCCGGCATCATGCGCGTGGCTGCTTCGCCTTCGCCCGAGGGCAATCCCTACATCGCTTTCAAGACAAAGGATCTTTTAAAACCGTTTCTTGAAAAGGATAAAAGCAAATTTTCAGCCACGAGTCCGGCCTTCCCCAACCGTGGCAAGAGCGGCTATATCTTCCCTATTTACTGGAAATGGGATAAAAACAAAAACCGCGACTACCGCGTTCAGTTCGTTACGTCGAAGTTTGGAGCAAACGATGGCACACTCCTTGCTAAAGACGTGATTTTCGACGAAAAACAGTCCAAAACAAGTCCCTTCCCGGCTATAAAATACAGCCCGTACATTTCTAATATTGAAGACATCGAACCGGATTCGTATTTCTCTGGTGGCGAATTCTCGAACTATTCCTACAATGCGAAAGATGATATTATTGTAGTGAGTCGCGGTATCAGGATAAACGACTATCTTGAAGAAGACCGCCCTCCGCTGCAATATTCCTGGTATCTTGAAGTGGACTACGGATATGATGCCGAGGGCAACTGCTCCGTGAGCTCGGAAAGCCCTTATAGAAACGTTGCGTTCTGGAACGGCAACTACTACGATATGCCACTGAAACACCTCAAGTACGCCCACCACGGAGCTTTTATGTTCCTGGCTGAGCCCTCGGAATTTTATATCTACGACACACTAAGCTCCGATGGCACCCCTGCGGGATATTTCAGGAAAATAAGCTGTAAAGCATATATAATAGGCTTCAACACCGCACCTGCCTCGGCCGGCGCCGACGACGACCGCGACTGGTGCGATGTGGCGTTTCTATATTTAAAACCCGGTTATGCATCATCCGGCACTGTTTCCACCTCCACTCAATATAAATGGAGAATAGCCGCCGAAGACCTCGGTGCCACTGACGACTGGGACTTCAACGATGCCGTCTTTGAGTTCTCGGATCAAATCAGAGACCTCAACACAGTCAACACGGAACGCGATGCCTGGCAAATTGGTCCACGCGACGCGCAGCCCGTGCGCGTGATTAGCGTCACACCTCAGGCGGCAGGCGGCACGATGCCTCTCTACATCACCTATACCGGCAAAGTGGGTGCTGTTCCCGAAATACCCGACGGAAAGGGTCAGACCGCCGATATTATGTATAGCGAGGCTAATCAGGTTCTCAAAGACCACATGAACAATCTTGCATACAACGAGGGCACATTCATAGTGGGCGAAGAACTGCATTCGTGGCTCGGAGCCGACTCCCACACCACCATTTTCAACACCGAAGCAACAAAAAAATACCCGAAAGCCACATCTGTGGAATTCGTCATCCCTATGGATGCGCAGCCCACCCTCGAACCGGGCGACATCTGGAATTCGCAGACCCAGACTTCAAGCACCGGAACTCTGATGGCTTCCACCGCCAACAAGACCATCTGCGGCTTCGCAGTGGTAGTGGACCGAAATAACACACTGAATATCGATGCGATGGATTCCCCCGCACCCGGTATTCACAGCGCCCGCGACCTCGTGTTGGGCAGTGGAGCCTACGTTATTGGACGTCCGGATGCGACAAACGGCGAGATTGCACCGCAGATGCTGCTCGTGAACGGAAGCTGGCGCTGGCCGCAGGAGCGTGTGAAGATTAGCGATGCTTACCCTGACTTCTCGGCATGGCTCAGCAATCCGGCCTCCGCGCCCGCATGGACTAAGAACTATATCAAGGAAAAAGTCACCTACTGATCTTTTTATCCAAATTCACATAACTAAACGCGAAGTGCCGGCTTGTGAAAGTCGGCACCTTCTTTTTCATCCCAGAGCCTGAAAGGCGGCGTCAAGGCGGGGAACAGGATCTGAGAAATGATTGCCGGGCACACTCCTGAATATGGCGTCGATACCGGCGTCGCGCAGCAGGTCCACCACATGCTGTGTGTTGACACCCACAGTGCTGAATATCTTTCCGCCCTTCCGGGATTCACGGTCGCCCAGCAGGAAGAAGGCCTTGCCGCTCTTTCGGGGCACAGGGCGTGCGGCCATCCACTCCACGAAGCCCTCGTACCAGAACGAGCCCGAGAGCGAGGCCACGCTGCGGAACGTGTCGCACAGCATCCACTGCCACAGTACGAACAGCCCCGACATGGACACCCCCACCAACGTGCGCTCCACATCTGCCGGCATCCCCAATGCACACTCAACCTGCGGCAGGACGGTGTCTTGCAGCAGTTTCAGAAATTGCGGTGACTCCCCCCTGAAATCCGGGCTGCCCTCGGGCACGCCGGGCGCCGGCCACGGGCTGAAAACACTCTCCCAGTCCATACCCGTGATCACCACGATTGTGGTGCCGTAGCGTGCCGCAGCCGCTTCTATCCACCCTTGCAGGGAATCCACGGGATATAGCACATAGGCTATCCTGCGGCCCGGTGCGCCGCAGCACAGGCAATGCAGGCCGCCCGCTTCAATGCTTGTCTTTTTCATGCAGTATCAACAATTTATAGGCATCGACGATTTTCAGCGCATTGCACGGAGCAGCGCCATCGCCCTCTCGGCCTGCGAGTGCTGAAGCTCGCGCGGTATCGCGTAGTCGCGCCCGTCCTTGACGAATCGGGCACCCGTCTGATGAAAACTGAATTCCACTCCCGCTGCGCGGCACTGCTCGTAGAGGTCTTTCACCCACTCGAAATCCAGCGGCCTCGCCCCGGGACCGGATTCTCCGCCAGCCGATACCTGCTCGATGAGCCCTGTGGCGAGATATTCGCGCAAGTCCACTGCCTCGAGCATTGGCTCAACCATCACCATCCGGTGCGGAATAGGCAGCGACAGAAACACGGGCAACCGGCGCCGCGCACATTCCTGATTCTCCACCGTGCACCCCACGGCCACGTTCGGGTAGCCGTCGCCCCAATCGTCCGGGAGGCACGAGGCCAGACGCTCGATGCGTTTCGTGAAGAAAGTGAAGCGGCAATCATAGCGCAGGCGTATCATCTGCCATATATCGTCGCGCCAGCAGTCGGCCTCCTCTATGAGCAGGTCGGAGGTGAAGCACAGCCAAAAATGCGTGCCTGAGGGGAATTTCCGGCCGCCGCTGCGGTCTCGCCGCACGGGCAGATTGAATGCGGAGGTGCGGTGCACCTCGTCGGACGGACGCGACGCACCCCTCTGCGCATCGCCGCGAAACATATAGCAGTGCATGCAACCGGCGCTTATCTTGTGGCATCCGTGCCACGGATTCCATACTGGCATATTATAATAACGCACTTTGCGCCGGTTTATTCCGGATCCTGGTGCGTGTTTTGACAAAAAATGCATTAATTTTGCATCAGCCATCTATATGTAGCGAAAATGAAGACTAATGAGGAATGCATCGAAATACGCGGAGCGCGCGTGCACAATCTGAAGAATATCGACGTGGACGTGCCCCTGGGCCGCATCGTGGGCATAGCCGGCGTATCGGGCTCGGGCAAATCGTCGCTCGCCCTGGGCGTACTCTACGCCGAGGGTTCGAGGCGCTATCTCGAAGCCCTCTCCACCTACACCCGCCGCCGCATCGCCCAGCCTGCGAAGGCCGATGTGGCCGAGATTCTCCATGTGCCTGCGGCTATTGCCCTGCGCCAGCGCCCCGGAGTGCCGGGAGTGCGCAGCACCTTCGGCACCGGCACGGAGTTGCTCAACTCGCTGCGCCTGATGTTCTCGCGTCTCGCATCCCACAGGTGCCCCCACTGCGGCAGCTACCACGAGCCGTCGCTGGCCGTGGCCGCCGAGCAGGAGCTCGTGTGCGACGCCTGCGGCACTTTCTTCTACGGGCCATCGGCCGAGGAGCTCTCCTTCAACAGCACCGGAGCCTGCAGTAAATGCGGCGGCACGGGCATGGTGATGACCGTGGACCGCTCTACCCTGGTGCCTGACGAATCACTCACCATAGATCAGGGCGCGGTGGCTCCGTGGAATAGCCTGATGTGGTCGTTGATGACCGATGTGTGCCGCGCGATGGGTGTGCGCACGGATGTGCCTTTCAAGGATCTCACGGAGGAGGAGAAAGACATAGTGTACAACGGCCCCGCCGTGAAGAAGACCATACTCTACAAGGCAAAGAAAGGAAACACTTCGGGCGAACTCGATTTCACCTACTACAACGCCGTCTACACCGTGGAGAACGCTCTTGCCAAGGTGACGGACGAAAAAGGCATGAAGCGAGTGGAGAAGTTCCTGAAGAGCGACGTGTGTCCGTGCTGCCGGGGCACGCGGCTCTCCGAGAAAGCCCGCGAGCCGCGCATAGACGGCATCGGTCTCGACGAGGCCACGGCTCTGTCGCTCGACAAGGCTGTGGAATGGGTGGAGCGCGTGCCCTCCACGCTGCCGCCCGTGATGCGGAAGATGGCAGCAAACATAGGCGAGACCTTCCTGCTCACCGCGCGCCGGCTGCTCGAGCTGGGGCTGGGTTATCTCACGCTCGACCGTGCCACCGCCACCCTCTCCACCGGCGAGCGCCAGCGCATGGCTCTGGCCCGCGTGGTGCGCAACCGCACCACCGGTGTGCTCTACGTGCTCGACGAGCCCTCCATAGGCCTGCATCCGGCCAACAACGTGGGACTCATCGGCGTGATGAACGACCTCGTGGCCGACGGCAACTCTGTGGTGCTTGTGGACCACGACACGCAGATTCTGCGCTCGGCTGCCTGGATCATAGAGATGGGTCCCGGAGCGGGTGCATCTGGCGGTAATGTGATAGCGCAGGGCACCGTGCCCGAAATCGAGGCTGATCCGGAATCCGGAATCGGGCCATTCCTCGCCGGGAAAGACACGGAGCGGCTGCGCCCGGTGCTCCCACGGCAGGAAATGTGGGCAGAAGGCACGATCAGAATGACCACCACCGGACTGCACACCGTGAAGCCCCTGAACGTGGAAATTCCCAAAGGCCGCCTCACGGTGGTGACCGGCGTATCAGGCTCGGGCAAGACCACCATGGTGCTCGAGAGCCTGGTGCCCGCACTCGCGGCGGTCAATGCCTGCAAGGAGCTGCCGGCCCATGTGTCGGGGATTGAGGCCGCCGGAATAACCAACGTGAAGCTCATCGACTCCACGCCCATCGGAGCCAACGTGCGGTCCACCGTGGCCACCTATGCCAATGTGCACGACGAGCTGCGCAAAACCTTCGCCCGCACTGACGATGCGAAATGCCGCGGCTACAAAGCCGGCGACTTTTCCTACAACACCGGGCGGCTGCGTTGCCCCGTGTGCGACGGCACGGGCACGGTGAGCCTCGACGTGCAGTTTCTCCCGGACGTGGACATCCCCTGCCCCGAATGTCACGGCTCGCGCTACTCGCGCGACGCCTGGACCGTACAATATTCCTGCGGCAAAGGCGAGCCATTCTCGCTCCCCGAGCTCATGGCCTGCGACGTGGACCGCGCCATCGCACACTGCGACACCCTGCGCACGGTGCGCTCGCGTCTTGAAACGCTCCACGGTCTCGGCCTGGGCTATCTCACACTGGGCGAAGCCACGCCGAACCTGTCGGGCGGCGAGGCTCAGCGCCTGAAGCTGGCATCGGAAATGGGGCGACGCCAGAGCGACACCCTCTTCGTGTTCGACGAACCCACCATAGGGCTGCACCCGCTGGATGTGCGCAAGTTGCTCGAAGTGTTTCAGCATCTCATAGACCTGGGCGCCACCGTGGTGATCATCGAACACGACACGGACGTGATCCGCAACGCCGACTACATCATTGACATGGGCCCCGGCGGCGGCGAATACGGAGGCCGCATAATCGCCACGGGCACCCCCGGCGAAATCCGCGCCAACCCCGCCAGCATCACCGGCCGCTATCTCTGAACACCGAGGTGCTCCTATCCAAATATTTTTACTTGAGTAGTTTTTTAACTTTTCAACCGGCTTTTGCAGCTGATCCTCTTTCTCCGCTGCGCTGCGAAAGCGCTGCGCGGTGACGAACTCGGGAGTTCTCATCTCGTCTCTCCTTCACGACGCAAAAAGAGCCGGACTTTCGTTCGGCTCTTTTTGCTGTGGCGGAGAGGACGAGATTCGAACTCGTGGATAGGATTGCTCCCATCGTCGGTTTAGCAAACCGGTGGTTTCAGCCACTCACCCACCTCTCCGTGGTTATTTCCGGATGCAAAGGTAGTGCTTCTTTTTGAATCCGCCAAATTTTTCGAGCTTTTTTTGCGATCTGCTCATCTAAATATTCCTCGACTAATTCAACCTGCACAAAAATATTGAACATTCCAATAAAATTTGGCGTTCTAAAATTAAAATATTAACTTTGCATCATTAGAACGCTTCATTGAACCGAAAGGCTACGTTTGACGTAGCTCATCCTGTAGGTCAATGGAGCGTATCTTTATGGCTTACTTTCAGAATAATCTCTTACGTATCCAGCCGGCTTAAAGCTCCAATGTCGGTATGGACTATACCATTTATCCCTGTAAGATTCAAAACCGGTGCTTTCGCCAATGTTGAAGTTGGGTTTTATAACATTTATCTTGGATAGGATGTATTTGTAAAGTTTCTCTTTTAAAATTGTCCTTTTTCCACGCCTATTTGTATCCGCCTGCTTAATCTTATGCTTATTATTCAGACGGAAGCACATGGCACCAAGTATCAAATCCAGCAGCTGCAATGGAAGATGATCACAAGAATCCACTTCGATTATGTCATTTTCGCGAATGTGGACCTTGTTTTCCTTAAAGGCATTATCGTTATTTAGTCCAAGTATAAATTGCTTAAATTCCCACACTTGTGCACCTCGGGCGGGAATATCATCAATGTAAAGACGCACATACCGCTCATCAACGGGCAAATCGCAATATTTTAAACCAAAACCATGTTTAATAAACTCATAGTATAGTATGGTAAATTCATTATTTATATGATTATCAGTGAGATGTTGAGGTTTATATTGGTTGTTGCGGAAAAATATCCTGATTTTGGCTTTACCTGTATAAAGCAATTCAAAAGTAAAATCTATTACCGCTTTATAACGTTCATAAGTAAAAGCATTTACTTTCTGCCATTTTATTTCCTCGTTAATTCCAACTTCGGAGATAAGTTCTGTCAGCCTACTGATTATTTCATCATAGTAAATACTATTAATCAGTATACCACCATAAAAGTTGGAATAATAATTACCTTTTTTGTCGCTTTCATCAAGCCAAATATAAATCATATCAATGAATCAAAAAAATTACATATTTATTTATGTCTATGCAAATATACAAATTAAATATGACAGCCACAACCCGAACACTCAAAAGCCGGTAATACAGCCGTAGACGTGGACGGTTAACTAAATATCCTTGGACGAACAGATGCGGACGCGCGGGATTTTGATCGTGTAAGGAACGAAACCGAAAGCCGGGGGTACACCGGTAGTACTCTGCCGGTCTTTCAGGATTCGTTTCGTATGGGCTAAGGGCGGGACGTTTTCGGCGGCTGCGAGGAAGCGCTATTGTCGGAGCCTGCAGAAGCGGTCCCATGCTTTAACAGAAGGAGTCGCGGGGGCGATGATTTGAGTGGGACATGCTGATATGGTGTGTTGTTATCGGGTTAATTAATCGGGTTGATTATCTCTGGGTGTAAAATCCCGGCCGGGGAGGTGCCTGAGCTCTTGGGCACGTTTTATTTACACTGCAAAGTTATGACAACATACATATGAGTTTTACCACAATCGCGCACAGCCGAGCGCGATTGTGGTAACTATGAGAAGGGTAATTATTTAGCCATCAGACTCTAACCACCCCAAAAAAAATAAAGTTTTTTCTATTTTTTTTAAGTGAGGGCATGGAGAACGACAACGGCGTTGTTGTGGTCGCGGTCGTGGGAGGAGTAAAGGAGTGTGACTACGGGGTGCGCGGCCACTTCTGCCTTGAAGGCCGCGAAAGCGGGATTGGCGAGCAGTTCGGCACGATAGCGCTCTTCAAATTCGGGCCAGCGGGTGTCGGGGGACTGATGAAACCATTCGCGGAGCTCTGTGGACGGCGCCAAGGATTTGTCCCAGGCGTCGTAGCGGAACGTTTCATGCGAGAGGCCACGAGGCCACAGCCTGTCGATATACACTCGGTAGCCATCGGATGACGCTGCCGGATCGTAGGCCCGCTTGAGCTGTATGGTCTGCGACATAATGCCCTACTCTTCCACAGGAGCGAAATCGTCTTTGCCCACACCGCACAGCGGACAGAGATAATCGTCGGGAAGATCTTCAAAAGCCGTGCCTGGTGCTATACCGTTGTCGGGATCACCCACTTCGGGATCATATACCCATCCGCACACTTCGCACACATATTTCTTCTTTTCCATAATTTCTTTGTTTTAGGTTCTACAATATAATATCTGTAGATTAAACGCAATAGCTGGGCGTATAGTTCACAATGCAACGAGAGCGCACCCGAAGGGCACGCTCTCGCCTTATGGATGCGGATTGGGGAATTTACATGAGGTAGGCTGCGAAGTTGCTGAGGAAGCTGGTGTTGAGCAGCCAGGTGTAGACGCAGCTTGCGAGACCCAGGAGCAGTATGCCTGCCACGGTGATCCAGAGACCGAGACGCTCGCTGCAGGTGCTCTTGAAGGGCTGCACAACGGGTTTGTCGGGGTTGATATACATGGCCTTCACCACCAGCAGATAGTAGTAGAGCGAAATGATGGTGTTGATGAGGGCGATGAGCACGAGCACGTAGATGGCCACGCTGCCCTGATTGATTGCTCCAGTGAAGATGAAGAACTTCGAGAAGAAGCCTGCGAAGGGAGGAATACCTGCCAGGGAGAACATGGCGAGCATCATGCAGAGAGCCAGACGGGGATTGGTCTTGCTGAGGCCGCAATAGTCGCTCATGTCGATCTTACCGGTGGCACGCTCGATAGCTCCGATAACGCCGAAGGCAGCGAGGTTGCTGAAGATGTAGACGAGGATGTAGTACATCATGGCTGCCATGCTCATGGTGTTGAAACCGATCACGCCGAGCATGATATAACCGGCCTGCGAGATGGACGAGAAGGCGAGGAAGCGCTTCATGTTGTTCTGCCGCATGGCGAAGAGGTTGCCCACGGTGATGGTGACGATGATGATGGCGTAGAGCATCCATTCCCAAACCTCGGCGTAGCAGGTGCCGAACACCTGGGCCATAATCACGAGGAAGGCGAAGGCCGCACTACCCTTGCTGATGACCGAGAGATATGAGGTGACGGATGTGGGAGCTCCCTGATATACATCGGCGGTCCAGAGGTGGAAGGGAACGAGCGAGAGCTTGAATCCCATACCAGCAATCACGAAGGCGATGGCGAGCACGAGCATGAGGGAGATTCCGCCGCCGGCCATTGCCAGGTAAAGGTCGCTGAAGTAGAGCGAACCACCCAGTGCATACACGAAGCTGAGACCCATCATGAACACTGCGGATGAGAACACGGCCGTGAGGATGTATTTGACGGCGGCCTCGTTGCTTTCGTAGCGGCTCTTGTCGAATGCAACCATGGCTGCGAGGGGCAGCGAGGCACATTCGAGACCGATCACGAAGAGCAGGAAGTGGCGGGCCGAAATCATGAGATACATGCCGAAGAGCGTGACGAGCAGAAGCTCGTAGAACTCGCCGCGGCGGATGCGCATATCATCGCTGCCGGCCCATGATACGCTCTGGATGAGCACTATCACGGCACCAATGTTGAGAATATTCTTAATGGCGCTGATGATGGGCGAGGTAGCATACATGCCTGCGAAAGCTTCGGCCGAGCAGCTGCTGCCGAGGCAGTCGGGGCAGAATCCGGCCGCGGTGGCCAGCAGGAGAAGCACGGTGGTGAAAGCGGGCAGAGCCTTGCCTGCTCCGCGGGGCATGAAGGTGTCGTATAGGAATACGAGCAGGAAAACGACCAGAACGGCCAGTTCCTGTTTCATTACCAAAAACTGTGAATAATCCATTGTTCTTTTATTACATGCCCAGCACCTTGAAGATCTCGGGGCTGAAGGTGAATTTGATCAGGTTGCTGAAGAAGTTGGGGAAGCAGCCGATGGCAGCTACGCTGACGATGAGGCCGACGGTGCTGAAGCGCTCCCACCATGTGGCGTCGGTGAGCTCGAGGTGGTGCTTGTCGTAGACGGGACCGAAGAGGAGCTTGCCAACGACGCGGAGAATGTAGACCGCGGTGATCACAATCGAGCAGCATGCCACGATGGTGAATACGCGATGGAACATATCGGCATGCTGGAAAGAGCCTACGAAAATAGTCATCTCGGCTACGAAGCCGCTGAGACCGGGAAGACCCAGCGAAGCCATACCGGCGATGACGTAGCACACGCACAGATAAGGCATGATACGCATGAGACCGCCCATCTTGGTGATGTCGCGGGTGTGGGTGCGTCCGTAGATCATACCGATGAGTGCGAAGAACAGGGCTGTCATGAGACCGTGTGAGAGCATCTGCATGATAGCACCGGTCATCGCCGTGGTGTTGAGCATGAGGATGGCGAAGAGCACCAGACCGCAGTGGCTCACGGACGAGTAGGCGTTGATGTACTTGAGGTCGGTCTGCACGCAGGCGCTGAAAGCACCGTAGACCACCGAGATACCGGTGAGGATAAGGAATATCCAAGCGAGCTCATTGGCAGCCTGGGGCATCAGATAGATAGCCACACGGAAGCATCCGTAGCCGCCGAGCTTCATGAGCACGCCGGCGTGGAGCATCGACACTGCTGTGGGGGCGCAGGCATGACCGTCGGGGCTCCATGTGTGGAAGGGGAACATGGCTCCGAGCACGCCGAAACCAACGAATGTCATGGGGAAGAGGAAGCGCTGCCATCCCGGATCGATTGTGTTGTTGACAATCTCGAGAATATTCCAGGTGAGGGGCTGTCCGGCGGGAGCCGAGTGGTAGTAGATACCGATGAGGCCCAGCATAAGGAAGGCGGAGCCGCCCATGAGCATAAGGGTGAGCTTCATGGCCGAGTATTCCTTGCGGCCCGTGCCCCACACGCCGATGAGGAGGTACATGGGGATGAGCGCCACTTCATAGAACATGAACATCGTGAAGAGGTCGATGCTGATGAAGAAGCCGAACACGCCGGTGCTGAGCAGGATGAGCCAGAGGAAGAAAGCCTTGGGCTGCGGAACCTGCCATGAGGCGAAGGAGCCGGTGAAGAGAATGATTGACGATAGCAGAATCATCGCCACGGAAATACCGTCGACACCCACGGCGAGGTTGATATTGAGCGGGGCAAACCACGTCCAGCTACCCAGGAAGAGCATGGGAGCGGTATCGCCTGCTGCACGGAGCGCGAGATAGTCCACAAGGAGCTTGACGCTGAGAGCTATCAGGGCTGTGGAACCTGCCACGGCCACTGCGCGCACCTGCTTCACATCGCGGCACAGGCCAAGACCTGCCAGCATGAGCAGGGGAATGACCACAAACCAGATTAATATATTGCTAAACATGCTTGTACTATATTTGAACTGTTGATGCTTGATTGATTATAGCAGACACAACATTGTGATGCCGCCGAGAGCGAGGGCGCCCAGGAGATACCACCACACATAGAGCTGCACCTGGCCGCTCTGGAGCGGACGGATGGCGCGGGAAGCCGCGTGCGTGACTGTGGCGAAGGCATCCATGGTGCCGTCGATGATGTGGCGGTCGAACCACGCGATGGGACGGCAGATGCGGTCGAATATAATCTTGTGGGTGATGAACAGGTAGAGCTCGTCCCAGTAGAAACGGTGGTGAGCCCATTCCCAGAGGCGGGGCAGCGCGGCGCGGAACTTATCGGGCAGCGGGTTCTCCTTGCGGTACATTGCGGTGGCGAGCACGATGGCCACGATAGCCACGCAGAGGCTCACGGCAGCCACGGACCAGTCGAAGTGGGCCATGAAGTCGTAGGGGTGACCGTTCCAGGTCACGAACTTGCCGAAGGGAATGAAGCCGGCCACGAGCGAGATAGCGGCGAGGATAACGAGCGGGAGGCTCATGGTCCAGGGCTGGTCGTGGGGAGCGTGATGCCCCTCGGGAATCTTGTGCTCTTTCCACCAGAAGATGAGGTAGTAGAGACGGAACATATAGAAGGCGGTGAGACCAGCCACGAGCGACATCCAGATGTAGATGAAGGTGCTGTTGCCGAGGCAGCTGCTCAGGATTTCGTCCTTGGAGAAGAAGCCCGAGAATGGTATGATGCCGGCGATGGCGAGGCAACCGATGAGGAATGTCCAGTGCGTTACGGGCATATACTTGCGCAAGCCGTGCATGGCGGTGTAGTCGTTAGAGCCGATGGCATGGATGAGCGCGCCTGCACCCAGGAAGAGGAGTGCCTTGAACATGGCGTGGGTGAAGAGGTGGAACATCGATGCCATATAGCCCAGGCCGTGGTGGAACTCGGGACGGGCCACACCCAACGAAACCATCATGAAGGCGATCTGCGAGATCGTGGAGAATGCGAGCACGCGCTTGATATCAATCTGAGTGCAGGCCACGATGGCGGCGTAGAGGGCTGTGAAAGCTCCCACCCAAGTGACGAACTCGAGGGCAGTCACTTCCATGAGGTAGAGCGGGAACAGACGGGCCACGAGATATACACCGGCCACAACCATGGTGGCGGCGTGGATGAGGGCCGACACGGGCGTGGGACCTTCCATGGCGTCGGGCAGCCAGATGTGGAGGGGAAGCATGGCCGATTTGCCCATGCCGCCCATGAAGATGAGCACGAGGGCCCATGTGAGGACGGAGCCTCCCAGGAACACGGGAGTGGCGCTGCTCTCGAAGATGCTCTTGACGCTGAGCGCGGTGGTCTCGCTCACGTTGAACACATCAGCCATGCCTTCGACGGGAGCCGAGGTGAGCTCGGTGAAGTTGAAGGTGCCGGTGTAGTACGAGAGGATGAGGATACCGATGAGGAAGCCCAGGTCGGCGAAGCGGGTGACGATGAATGCCTTCTTGGAGGCCGATACTGCCGAGGGCTTAACGTAGTAGAAGCCGATGAGCAGATACGACGAGGCACCCACGAGCTCCCAGAAGATGTACATCTGGAAGATGTTGGTGGCCACCACGAGGCCGAGCATCGAGAAACTGAAGAGCGACAGGAAAGCATAGAAGCGCTGGAAACCGCGCTCGTAGACGCCGTGATGATCGCGCATGTAGCCCATGCTGTAGAGATGCACCATAAAGGAGATGGTGGTGATCACCACGAGCATCATGGCCGAGATGGGATCCAGAAGGAATCCCAGGCGGATGACGAGCTTATCGGTGAATGCGAGCCAGGTGTGGTTGAAGATCACGGCCTGGAGGCGCTCGCCGGCGGCGTTTACAAATTCGGGGCTGCCGCTGAAGAAGTAGGTGAATGCCGTGGTATAGGCAAGCACCAGGGTGGTGCCCATGCCCAGACAGCCGAGCACGCCGGCCATCTTGTGGCTCATCTTGCAACCGGCCAGGCCGAGCACAAGAAACATTCCCAGGGGAATGGCCAGAATAAGAATAGGTAGTGTTGCGTCCATCGGGCTTAGTATTTGAGTTTGTTAAGGTCGCGCACGTCGATGTTCTTGGCCGAGCGGTAGAGATTAATGATTATCGCGATGGCCAGAGCCGTTTCGGCAGCCGCGATGGCGATGGCAAAGAGGGTGAAGAACATACCCTCGGTGGCCTCGGGCCAGAGATAGCGGTTGAACACGGCAAAGTTGATATCGACGGCATTGAGCATGAGCTCAAGCGAGATGAGAATGGCAATCATGTTGCGGCGGGTGATGAAACCGTAGACGCCGCAGCAGAACATTATCATTGCCGGCACAAGGAGCATTATTGCTTTAATATCCATAGTTGTGAAGGCTTAACGTTTGCGGGCGATAACCACGCCACCGATTATACATGCGAGCAGCAACACACTCACGGCCTCGAAAGGCAGGAGATAGCCACCATGGCCGGTGCTCATCATCGACTGTCCCACCTGCTGCATCGTGGGGGTGTCGAGAGCGGGCTTGGCGGCATAGAGGGCGCAACGGCTCACCAGGGCATAGCCCGAAATGAGGAGCATGGCCAGGGCTGCAACCGAACCCAGCACGCGGGATTTAGAGCTTAGGCGCTCCGAATTGTGGCCCGGGCGGCTCGTGAGCAGGATACTGAACACGAACAACACTACTATACCACCCGCATAAACAGCTATCTGCACTGCGCCAAGGAACTCGTAGTCGAGCATGAAGTAGACGCAGGCAGCGGCAAAGAGGGTGAATAGCAGGTATGTGGCGGCGCGCAGAATCTTGCGCGTGGTCACGGCCAGTACGGAGAACACCACCATCGCCAGAGCGACGACGATGTAGAGAATGATACTTCCTACTGATTCCATATACTAATGATGTTTTTATTTTTCTGGATTGGCGGGAGCTGCGGGAGCCTCGGGAGCCTCGCCGGCAGCTTTTGCGGCGGCCTCGCGGGCGGCCTTGGCCTTGGCGGCGGCAGCTTTTGCTGCTTCGATCTTGGCCTGCCGGGCTGCCTCGGCGGCGGCTATCTGCTCGGGGGTGGGAGCGGGTTCTTCCTTCTCGGGGAGATAGTTGAGCTGCTTGATGAGCTTGTCGCGCGTGAACACAGCCTGCTCGAAGTCGTTGTCGAACGCGAGGGCGCCCGTGGGGCAAGTGGTGGCGCAGAGCTGGCAGAAGGTGCAGCTGCCCAGGTCGTAGATGTAACGGTCGAGTTTTTTCTTTTTGCCCGTAAGGGTGTCGACCATCTTTGTGATCACCTTGATGGTGCCGTTGGGGCAGTTGCGCTCGCAGGTGCCACAGGCAATGCATTTGTGGTTGCCCTCGGCATCATAAATGAGCTTCAGCTCGGCCCTGAAGCGCGGAGCCGCGGGGCTGTCGAGGCGGTTGTCGGGATATTCCTCGGTGATCTTGCGGGTGACCATTTCCTTGCCTGTCACCTGCATGCCCTTCACCAGGCTTGCTATGCCCGATCCTAATGATGTGAAGTAATCTTTTACGCTACCCATTGAGTATGCTATGAATTAGTTACTGATTTACACTGTGTATGTTGAACTGCGTCAGTCGCGTGCCTGGCCGCCCACGATATCGAGCAGCTCGGTGGTAATGCCCTGCTGACGCAGTTTGTTGTATTCGAGTTGTAGTTGTTCGAGGAGCTTGCGGGCGTTGTCGCTGGCGGCCTGCATGGCCATCACGCGGGCGGCCTGCTCCGAGGCGCGGTTTTCGGCGAAAGCATCCTGGAGCACTGCGAGAAGGTGCATCGGCAGGAGCGAGCTGAAGATGGCAGCGGCGTCGGGCTCGTAGAGATATGGTCTGCCGGCCCGAGCGGGGGCTGTGCCGCTCTCTGCAGCGAGGGCTGCGGGATCGACGGGCAACATCTGCACGGTGGCAGCACGCTGGCGTCCGGCACTGTGGTAGTGCATATACAGCAGCTCCACGGCATCGAGCTCTCCGGCTACGAAACGCTGCATAAGGCTTTCGAGAAGGGCTTTCACGGCGGAGCCGTCGCTCTTGCTGTCTACTCCGGCGGCGAGAGCCACGGCTGTGCGGGAGTCGTCCTTAAGGCGCGACACGAGCGCCTTGAGCATCTTCGTGCCCACGGCGTAGACCTCTACGGGAAGTGCCTCGCCGCGGGTGGCGCGCAGCTCGTCGACGCGCGCGCAGGCATACTTGGAGAGATTGGTGTTGTAGGCACCGCAGAGGCCGTCGTCGCTGCCGAACACGAGCAGGGCCACGCGGCGCGTCTCGCGCACCTCGGTGAGGGGCGACGTGAATTCGGCGTCGCTCGTGAGCAGGTTGGCAATGATACCCTGAATGCCCTGACGGAAGGGCACAAGCCTGCGCAGGGCCTGTTCGGCCTTGCGCATCTTGGCAGAAGATATCATTTTCATTGCTCCCGTGATCTTCTCGGTGGAGCTCACGGAACCGATACGGCCTTTAAGTTCTCGAAGTGTTGCCATCGTTTGAGTTTAAGAGCCTGTGTTTAGAATTGTGCGGCCACTTGTGCGGCAGCTTCGTTGAGTGCAGCCACGACGTCGTCGGTGAGGCGTCCGGCACGAATCTCGTCCAGTTTATCGGCATGCTTGGCATGCATGAGCTGGAGGAACTGTTTTTCGAATTCGGCCACTTTCTCGAGGGGTACTTTCTCGAGCAGACCGTTGACACCGCAGTAGATGACGGCCACTTCGTCTTCCACAGCCATGGGATGATACTGGGGCTGGATGAGCAGGCGCTCGTTCTTGCGGCCCTTGTCGATCACACGGGCGGTGACGGGGTCGATGTCGCCGCCGAACTTGGTGAACGATTCCAGCTCGCGGAACTGGGCCTGGTCGATCTTGAGCGTGCCGGCCACCTTCTTCATCGACTTGATCTGAGCGTTGCCGCCCACACGGCTCACGGAGATACCCACGTTGATGGCGGGGCGGATACCACGGTTGAAGAGCGCAGTCTCCAGGAAGATCTGGCCGTCGGTGATGGAGATCACGTTGGTGGGGATATAGGCCGATACGTCGCCTGCCTGAGTCTCGATCACGGGGAGTGCCGTGAGGGAGCCGCCGCCCTTAACGATGGGCTTCAGGGCTTCGGGGAGGTCGTTCATGTGTGATGCCACCTCCTGATTGTCGATAATCTTGGCGGCACGTTCGAGAAGACGCGAATGGAGATAGAAGATATCGCCGGGATAAGCCTCGCGGCCCGAGGGGCGCTTGAGGATGAGCGAGATCTCGCGGTAGGCCACGGCCTGCTTGGAGAGGTCGTCGTAGACGATGAGACCGTCGCGGCCGGTGTCGCGGATATATTCGCCGATGGCCACGCCGGCGAAGGGTGCGAAGTAGCGCATGGTGGCGGAGTCGGAAGCCGTAGCGGCCACAACGACGGTGTAGTCGAGCGCGCCGTTGCGGCGGAGCGTGTCGACGATGGCGGCCACGCTCGACGCCTTCTGCCCGATAGCCACATAGATGCAGTAGACGGGCTTGCCGGCCTCGTATTCCTTGCGCTGGTTGATGATGGTGTCGATAGCGATCGCGGTCTTACCGATCTGACGGTCGCCGATGATGAGCTCGCGCTGTCCGCGGCCAATGGGCACCATGGCGTCGATGGCTTTGAGACCCGTCTGCAGCGGCTGCTTCACTGGCTGGCGGTAGATCACGCCCGGAGCCTTGCGCTCCAGGGGCATGAGCAGGCGCTCACCCTCGATGGGGCCGCGGCCGTCGATTGGCTCACCCAGCACATTGATTACGCGACCGAAAAGGCCTTCTCCCACCGGAATGGAAGCGATCTCGCCGGTGCGTTTCACTTTCATGCCCTCGGTGACTGCATTGACGTTGTTGAGCAGGATGACGCCCACGTTGCTTTCCTCGAGGTTGAGAGCCACGCCCTTGGCGCCGTTCTCAAACTCTACGAGCTCATTGGCGCACACTTTGTCGAGGCCGTAGACGTGGGCAACGCCGTCGCCCACCTCAAGTACTGTACCGGTCTCTTCAAAGCTGACCTTGGCATTGACGCTTTCAAGCTGTTGCTTGAGAACTTCCGATATCTCGCTTGGATTTATCATTGTGTGTGGATTGTGCTGGGGAGGTTTAGTTTTTTGTTAATTGCAGGCGCATCTGCTCGAGAGTGTTGCGCACAGAGGTATCGAGGCGCTCGGATGCGATGTCGATAGTGAAACCGCCGATGAGAGCCGGATCAATCTGCTGCTTATACTCCATAGTGGCATCGCCTATATGGGTCTGAATCAGAGCCTTTATGCGCTCGCTCTCGGCCGGTGCGAGAGGGGCTGCGGAAGTGACCGTAACGGGGAAGATATTTTTTTCGGCGCGGTAGCACATGACGTAGGCGCGTGCAATGTCGGGCGCCATGCCGTAGCGACGATTGGCGGCGAGCAGTCCGAGCCACTGCGCAAACACGGTGTCGGAGGCATCGGCGCCTGCCGCCGTGGTGAGAAGATTGTCCTTGTCGGCGTTAGTCACATAGGGATTGGCAAGCGTGCGCTGCAGCCCGGAATGGCTGTCGGCCTCTTGCAGGAGTGTGGTCATGAGGCCGTAGAGACTCGTTTCCTGCGAGTGCTCGGCGGCCACTTCATAGAGGGCTTTGGCGTAGCGGCGTGGAATCAGACCTTCGTTCATTGCTGTGGAGTTCAGTTTTGGCTTTCTATCTCAGTGAGGAGCTTGTCGACGAGCTGCTGCTGGGCTTTGTCGTCGGCCATGCGCTGCTGCACCACCTTCTGGGCGATATCGAGAGCGATGGACCCGACGCTGCTGCGGAGCGCCTGCTCGGCCTCTTTCTGCTGCTGGGCGATCGAGGCCTTGGCGGCATCCATCACCTTCTGGGCCTCGGCTTGCGCGGCCGACCGTGCCTCGTCGATTATCTGCGACTTGAGCTTGTCGGCCTCGCGAAGCATATCGGCCTGCTTGCGCTGAGCATTCTTGATGAGTTCGTCGGCAGTAGCCTGAGCTTTGTCGAGTTGCTCTTTAGCGTTCTGCGCATACTCCACGCCTTTGTCGATGAGGTCGGCACGGCTGTCGACGCTTTTGAGGATGACGGGCCAGGCGAACTTCCATAGGATAACGAAGAGCACGCCGAATGCGACGAACATCCAGAAAATCAAGCCAAAATCAGGCGTGAACAGTTTCATTCGTGGCGTAAGGGGAAAAAGATATTATACGAAGAGAGCGAGCACGCACACAATAACACCGAAGAGCGCAACACCTTCCACAAGGGCGGCGATCACGATCATGTTGCTGCGGATGTCGCCGGCAGCCTCGGGCTGGCGGGCGATGGCTTCCATGGCGGCTGCACCGATTTTGCCGATACCGATACCGGCTGCGATGGCGGCGATACCTGCGCCGAGGGTGGCGCCAAGAGCTGCGAGGGCTTCAACTGCTAAAAGACCGAACATAATGTTGAGATTTTAATGGGTTGTGGTTTATTATTGTTTTTGTTTTTTCTATTAAGATGTTTTTTTCATTCCGCGGCGTGTGCCTCATGGTGGTGCGGTTCTTCATTGGCCAGCGAGATGAATATTGTGCTGAGCATGGTGAACACGTAGGCCTGGATGAAGCTCACGAGCACGTCGATGAGCAGCATGAACACGCTAAACACCATCGACACGGCTGTGGCCACTCCGCCGGCAACGGCGCTCACGGCTGCAAAGATAAATATCAGAAGGGTGAGCACAAGCACTATCATATGTCCGCCCATCATATTGGCGAAGAGACGCACGGTGAGTGCGGCGGGCTTCGTGAACATGCCGAAGACTTCGATCAGCGGCATGATGGGAAGCGGGAACTTGAGCCACAGGGGCACATCTGGCCAGAATATTTCTTTCCAGTAGTGACGGTTGCCGAAGATGTTGGTGACAAGGAAAGTGAGCACAGCAAGCACGAGCGTCACGGCGATGTTGCCCGTGAGGTTGGCTCCGCCGGGGAAAACCACCATCAAGCCCAGCAGGTTCATGGCGAAGATGAAGAAGAACACAGTGAGCAGATATGGCGCGAAGCGGGCCGAGTTCTTGCCAAGCGTGCTCTTGATCACGGATCCGTAGATAAAATCGATGAGAAGTTCCACAAAGCCGAGGCCCTTGCGGGGTGCGCGGTGGCCATGGCGCTTATAGTAGCGGGCGAGCGAGAGAAGCACGACCACTACGAGAATCACCGAGATGAACAGCGCGCACACGTTCTTGGTTATCGACAGATCGAAGGGGCGGCTTTCGGCTCCATCCGGGGCGATTTCCACGATCTTGCCCTCGTACTTGCTGTCTTTTCCCGCAATCATAAAGGTGACATCACCGTCGCGGTAAGGCTCACCGCCGGTGATGCGGGCCGACGAGAACACGTGCAGACCGTACGAGCCCCACACGATGCAAGGCAGGGGGATGCGATG
>CAMWRI010000023.1 GCA_947176585.1 uncultured Porphyromonadaceae bacterium | reverse complement strand
GGGCCGGTGCCGATATTGATGCGCGTGAAGGAGGGGGCGCGCAGGGGTGCGGGAATGGCGGAGCGGGCGGCATCAAGGGCAGAGGCGACGCCGGGGGTGTCGGAGCCGGCAATAACGAGCAGGTCTATTTCGTGCCAGTCGTGAATGAGGGCCGCGACAACCCCGGCGACGGGCATGGCGGGGTCGTAGCAGCGGGCGGTGCCGCAATCGCCGCCTGCGGCAATGACGGCCGTGCGTGCTCCGGCCGCGGCAAAGACGCGGGCGCAGGTTTCAACCACGGGGGCGAGGTCGCCGGCCACGAGCACCCGGGCGCGTGCGAGGCGCAGGTCGATGCAGCCGCGGGGAGCGCGCGCGGCGGCCGCCGGGCGGTTGCGCCCGGCGCGATACTCTTCCATTTTATTTTCAAGGTAGTTGTCGGCCATCCTTTGAAGTGGTAAAAAGAAAAATCGGCCCGTCGTCTGCGACGTGCCGATTGTATCTACTAATTCTTGCTACTAATGCTGAATTATTTCTATGGTCTTTAGATTGGTTTATCGTCTTTCGATTGACGATGCAAAATTAGCACTTAATTATTACAATCGCGTGACGCCTGCAATACAATATTGTCAATCAAAAGATTTGGCCATTTTCTGCATCACCTTGGCGGCCGACTGACGGCGGTAGAGAATGTCGTACACGCCGTCGAGAATAGGCATCGCCACCTGATATCGGCGGTTGATGTCGTGTATGCACTTGGTGCCATAGTAGCCCTCGGCGGTCTGCTCCATCTCCATGCGGGCGGCGGTGACGGAATAGCCCCGGCCTATCATGGAGCCGAAATTGTGGTTGCGCGAGAAGCGGGAATAGGCCGTGACGAGGAGGTCGCCCAGATATACGCTGTCGCAAATCTGCCTGGGGCGGGGATCGACGCTCTCTACGAAGCGGTCCATCTCACGGATGGCGTTGCTCACGAGCACGGCGAGGGTGTTGTCGCCCATCTTCATGCCGTGGACGATGCCGGCAGCGATGGCGTAGACGTTCTTGAGTACGGCTGCGTATTCTATGCCGGCGAGGTCGGTGGAGGTGACCGTGTGGGTGTGCTTGCCGGCAATGCAGCGCGCAAAAGCGTCGCCCAGGTCGGGGTCGTTACAGCCTATGGTGAGGATGCTCAGGCGGTCGAGGGCCACTTCCTCGGCGTGGCAGGGGCCGGATATGCACAGCTGATGATCGGCGGGTATGCCGAACTCGGAGGTCATATAGTCCGTGACGAGCTGGTTGCTGTCCGGCACGATGCCCTTGATGGCAGATACTATGTATTTATCGGCCAGGGGCACGTTGATCTTGGCCATATGGTCCTTGAAGTAGGGCGAGGGCATGGCCAGGAGCAGCGTGTCGGCACGGGAGCACACCTCGTTGATATCGCTCGAAAAGACTATGCGGTTGATATCGAACTCCACATCGGTGAGATAGGCCGGGTTGTGGCCCAGACGCTTGAAATCGTCGATGCGGTCGTCGCGCCGCATATACCAGTGGATGAGCTCGCAGTTCTGCAGCAGCAACTTGGCCAGGGCCGTGGCCCAGCTGCCACCGCCCAGCACTGCGATATTTCCGGGGAAAGCCATGGCAGGGAGGTTATTCGTGGTCGGCGGCAGCCGTGGCGGCGCCCACCCATTGTGCTACTTCGTCCTGCGAGGGATTCTTGAGGCCCAGCTTGTGCTTCTTGTTGAGGCCGCAGAGCTCCTGGTGGAGCTTGCCCGGAGCGGCATCGGCCAGCGAAGCGGCGGTGAGGTAGCCGGCCTTCTGAAGCACGGGCACCCACTCGGCGGGCACACCCAGCACCTCGTAGGCCTCGGGCTTGTCGCGCTTCTGCACCTTCTCGGGGCGCATCTGCGGAAACAGCAGCACCTCCTGGATGGCCGTCTGGCCAGTCATAAGCATCACCAGGCGGTCCATACCTATGCCCATGCCGGATGTGGGGGGCATGCCGTATTCGAGGGCACGGATGAAGTCGTGGTCGATGATCATGGCCTCGTCGTCGCCCTTCTCGCTCAGGCGCATCTGCTCCACGAAGCGCTCATACTGGTCGATGGGGTCGTTGAGCTCGCTATATGCGTTGCACAGCTCTTTGCCGTTGACCATGAGCTCGAAGCGCTCGGTGAGCTCGGGGTTGTCGCGGTGGCGCTTGGTGAGCGGCGACATTTCTATGGGATAGTCGGTGATGAATGTGGGCTGTATGTAGTTGCCCTCGCACTTCTCGCCGAATATTTCGTCGATAATCTTGCCCTTGCCTATGGAGGCGTCCACCTCCACGCCCAGATTCAGCGCCAGGTCGCGCAGCTGCTGCTCGTCGAGGCCGGTGATGTCGGCGCCGGTGTGCTCCTTGATGGCCTCGGCCATAGTCACGCGGCGGAAGGGAGCCTTGAAGCTGATAACGTTGTCGCCCACCTTCACATCGGTGGTGCCGTTCACCTCCAGGCAGATACGCTCCAGCATGCGCTCGGTGAACTGCATCATCCAGTTGTAGTCCTTGTAGCTCACGTAGATTTCCATGCACGTGAACTCGGGATTGTGGGTGCGGTCCATACCCTCGTTGCGGAAGTTCTTAGAAAACTCATACACACCCTCGAAGCCGCCCACTATGAGACGCTTGAGGTAGAGCTCGTCGGCGATACGCAGGTATAGAGGAATGTCGAGGGCATTGTGGTGGGTGATGAACGGACGCGCCGAAGCACCGCCGGGGATGCTCTGCAGGATGGGTGTCTCCACCTCGATATAACCGTGCTCGTTGAAGAAATTGCGCATGGAATTGTACACGCGGGTACGCTTCAGGAAGATATCGCGCACGCCCTCGTTGACCACGAGATCCACGTAGCGGCGGCGGTAGCGCAGCTCGGGATCGTCGAAGGCATCGTAGGTGACGCCGTCCTTCACCTTCACTATAGGCAGCGGGCGCAGGCTCTTGGCAAGCACCGTGAGCTCGCGGGCATGAATGGAGATCTCGCCCGTCTGGGTGCGGAACACATGGCCGCGCACGCCTATGAAGTCGCCGATATCGAGGAGCTTCTTGAACACAGTGTTGTACAGTTCCTTATCCTCACCGGGGCAGATTTCGTCGCGCGACACATACACCTGGATGCGCCCGCGGCTGTCCTGGAGCTCCAGGAACGAAGCCTTGCCCATGATGCGGCGGCTCATGATGCGGCCTGCCACGCACACGTCGCGCGCGGGCGCGTCGTCGCTGAATCCGGCACGAATTTCATCGCTATATGCATCCACGGGGTATTCCGCTGCGGGATAGGGATCTATGCCCATCCGGCGCATGGCATCGAGACTGCCGCGGCGTATAATTTCCTGTTCGCTGAGTTCCAAGGGGTTCATAATATATTATGCTGTGTTTTTTGATTTATACTGTTGCAACGTGCAAAGTTAACAAAAAATCTTGGAAATAGCCACAATTGGCGCGGAAGCAAAATTAACCAAACTGAATTAACAACTTTTGCGAACTCTTAACGGAGTGATTAACACTTTATTGAGAAAAATGTATTAACTTTGCAGTGCAAAGAAAGGTTTGTCCGAGATAACAATCTGTTAGACTCATATAATATACTTGAATTTTGGTTATGAGGGAGGTGCGTTACTGTGAAGTAACGCACTTTTCGTGTTTTATCGGAGGGAGGAATAAAACTTATAAGACTTATAAGACATATAAATCTTATATTTTTCGTATCTTTGCGGAAAATCGAAAATAATTATCCCTATGGACTTTATATCTCAGCGCGTTGCATCGCTGGCAGTGTCGCAGACGCTGGCCATGTCGCAACGCAGTGCCGAACTGCGCGCTCAGGGCGTGGACGTGATCAATCTATCGGTGGGCGAGCCCGACTTCGACACCCCGCCCCACATCAAGGAAGCCGCAAAGAAAGCTATCGACGATAATTTCACCCGCTACAGCCCCGTGCCCGGCTATCTGCCGCTGCGCAAGGCCATAGCCGAAAAACTCAGGAAAGAAAACGGCCTGGACTTCGCCCCGGAGCAGATTGTGGTGGGCAACGGCGCCAAGCAGGAGCTGTGCAACGTGATCCTGGCCACGGTGAACCCCGGCGACGAAGTGATCATCCCCACCCCGGCGTGGGTGAGCTATGTGGAGATGGTTAAGCTGGCCGATGGCAAAGTAGTGGAGATTCCCACCGGCATCGACTGCGATTTCAAGGTCACCCCGGAGCAGCTCGAGCAGGCAATCACGCCGCGCACCCGCATGGTGCTGATGTGCTCGCCCAGCAACCCCACCGGCAGCGTGTACACACGCGCGGAGCTCGAGGCCATAGCCGCTGTGCTGGCACGTTATCCCAGGGTGCTGGTGCTGGCCGATGAAATATACGAGCATATCAACTACACGGGCAGCTTCACTTCCATGGCATCGCTCCCCGGCCTCGAAGGCCGCGTGGCGGTGATCAACGGCGTGTCGAAAGCGTATGCCATGACAGGCTGGCGCATAGGCTTCTGCGCGGCTCCGGCACCCATAGCCAAAGCCGTGTCGAAGCTGCAGGGACAGTACACCAGCGGAGCCTCATCCATAGCTCAGAAGGCAGCCGAAGCCGCTTATACCGGCCCGCAGGAGTGCGTGGCCGAGATGCGCGAGGCCTTCCGCCGCCGCCGCGACCTGGTGGTACGTCTGGCCCGCGAGATTCCCGGCCTGAAAGTGAACGAGCCCCAGGGCGCCTTCTACCTATTCCCGCAGGTGGAGCATTATCTGGGTGCCACCGCACCGGACGGAACACGCATCGAGAGCGACAGCGACCTGGCAATGTATCTGCTGGACCACGCCCACGTGGCCACGGTGGCAGGCTCGGCGTTCTGCGCTCCCGGCTACATCCGCTTCAGCTACGCCACGAGCGACGACAATCTGCGCGAGGCCATGAAGCGCATAGCCGCCTCTCTGGCCGAGCTGCGCATACAATAAAAACGCAACGCGCGCGTTATACATATTGATGAAACGACTCCTCTTTCTATTCCATATATTATTGATGGCGGCAGCGGGCGCAAGCGCGCTGCCTGTGGAGCACTACGCCTCCTCCTCCGTGCTGGCATCGGGACGCTGGGTGAAAGTGGCGGTGCCCTCTTCTGGCCTATACCGTATCACAGCCGCGCAACTGCGCTCATGGGGATTCTCGTCGCCGGAGAATGTGCGCGTCTACGGCTATGGAGGCCGCCGTATCCCCGACAAGCTCGTGGCCGAGAACTACATCGACGATCTGCCGCAGGTGCAGACCGCCGTATCACCCTCGGGCATAGTATTTTATGCCATAGGTCCTGATGAGTTGCAGAACAAGAGCGGCGTGTTGACGCTGAGATGGAGCCCCTACACCACCGCCGGCTATTACTTCCTCACGGAAAACGACGCCCCCCCGCGCGCCATCGACACGGCTGGCGTGGCCGAGGCGTCGAATCCCGCATGCAGTTTCACAGAAGTGCTTCACCACGAGATAGATGCCGTGGCTCCCGGCAATGAAGGTCCGCTGCTCGTGGGCGAGGATTTCCGCCTCACGCCTGCACGCACCTTCAACTTCGCCACCCCGGGGCGCGTGGCCGGCGAGCCTGTGTCGATGCAAAGCAGCTTCGTGGCCAATACGCCGTCGGCGGGATCGCATCTGGAATTCACCGTGAACGGCAAGAAACTCCCGCGCATATCGCAGGATGATGTGCCGGGGATGCAGTCGGCCGCCAAGTATCAGAACAACAGAATAGGCATTTCCACGCGCAGCTTCGAGACCGATGCCACCGAAGCGCTGGCCGTGGAAGTGAAGCATGTGTCGCCATCGTCGGCCGTGTACAACGCATGGCTCAACTACCTCACCGTCAACTATGAGCGCGCGCTCGAACTGCCCTCCGACACCCACACGCTCGAATGGGGCACAGAGAGCAGCCGTCTGCGCCTGGGCGGTGGCGCCAGAGCCACGGTGTGGGACGTGACCGATCCTCTCGAGATACTGGCCATGCGCACCGGCACCGAAGGAGGTGCCGCCGTGTGGACCAACGACTACACCGGCGACCGACGCTACGCGGCTTTCACAGCCGAGAGCGCCCTGCCCTCGCCCGAATACGTGGAGACTGTGGCTTGCAGCAACCTGCATGCTCTGAGCGACGTGGACATGGTAATCTTCGCATCCCCCGAGATGCAGGCCGCCGCCGAGCGTATTGCCCGGATTCACCGTGACGAGCCCGACGCCATGAATGTGGTCGTGGTTGATCCCGCCGCGGTCTACAACGAATTCGCAAGCGGCGCGGCCGACGTGGGCGCACTGCGCAAATTCCTGAAAATGCTCTACGACCGCTCGCCCGAACGCCTGCGCTACGCGCTGCTGATGGGACGTGAGACCTTCGACCACCGCCGCCTCACCGCCGAGATGAAAAAAGCCACCTGGCCCACCATGCCCGGCTGGGTGAACCGCAACGATGAAGAATCGCTGAGCGGCAATACCGGTTTCGTGACCGACGATTTCATAGCCATGCTCGACGACGGCTCCGGCACCTCCATGGGTATCGACCGCCTGTGCATTGCCGTGGGCCGCATCCCGGCCACCTCAGCAGCGGCTGCCGCATCGTATGTGGATAAAATGGAGCAATATCTCACGAAATCCACACGCTCGCCATGGCGAAACGTGGTGCTCACCCTGGCCGACGACGGCGACAACAGCGACCACGTAAAGCAGACCGAGACGTTCGTGTACAATCTTCTCGCCTCGCCCGGGCAGCAGCATATCGTGACGAAAGTGCACACGGATGCCTACGACCTCGTGAACGGAGAGTACGGCCAGGCGCGAGACGACATGATGCGCCGCCTGCAGGAGGGTGCCATGTGGTGGAGCTACGTGGGCCACGGCAGCGACCACTCGCTCACGGGCGAGGGGCTCATCACCTACCCCGACCTGTCGTCGCTCTTCCTGCGCAACCTGCCCTTCTTCTACGCCGCCACCTGCGACTTCATGCGCTGGGACGGCCCCGGCACCAGCGGCGGCGAGATGCTGCTGGCCGAGCGAAACGGCGGCTGCATAGCCATCATCTGCCCCACCCGCCCGGTGATCATCAGCAACAACGGAAACCTCACGGCAGCCATGGGACGCGCGCTCGCACAACGCGACGAGAACGGCAACTTCCTGCGCGCCGGCGACATATACCGCGAGGCAAAAAACAATATCTACGTGGGCACCGGCACACAGCGCGACAACAGCCTTAACCGCCTGCGCTACCACTTCGGCGGCGACCCCGCCCTGCGTCTGCTCATTCCCTCCAACACGGTGCGAATCGACAGTATAGGCGGCGTACCTTTCGACCCCTACGACATGCCCACCCTTGCAGCCCTGCAGCAGACCGTGATATCGGGTCACATTGAGGACGGCCTGGGCCGGCCCGTGACGCAATTCGACGGCACCGCAATCCTTGAACTCTATGATGCAGAGTATTCGTCGGTGACGCACGGCAACAACGGAGGCTCGGAACTTGTGTTCGAGAACATGGGCAAAAGGTTGCTCACCGTGGCCGCACCCGTGAGCGGCGGACACTTCAGTGCCCGCGTGGCCATGCCTGCCGACATCAGCGACAACTACCGCCCCGCCACGCTCAACGTGTATGCCACCACGGCCGACAACAGCCGGGACGCCGTGGGCGTGACGCGCGACCTGTACGTCTACGGCATTGACGAACAGGCGGCACCCGACACCGAAGCTCCGGTGATCGACAGCTACGTGATCAACCACTCGTCGTTCAAATCCGGCGACGCCGTGGCCACCACCGCTCCCATGGTGCTGGCGAGCGTGAGCGACAACGTGGGCATCAACATTTCATCTGCCGGCGTGGGACATCAGATCACCCTGACGCTCGACAGCTGCACCACATTCAGCGACGCGTCGTTCTTCTACACGCCTCACGGCGACGGCACCCCCGGAGGCACCTTCAACTATCCCATGCCCGACCTCGAACCGGGTCTGCACAGCCTGCGCCTGCGCGTGTGGGACACTTCCGGCAATGCCGCCGAGAGCACCATTGAATTCTTTGCCCAAGCCGGTCTTGCGCCGCGCATCTTCGATGTGTACACCGATGCGAACCCCGCCAGCACAAGCGCCAATTTCTATATCACACACGATGCCCCGGATGCCGTGGCCACCGTGACTATCACGGTCTACAACATGCTGGGAAGCCCGGTGTGGACGCGCACGGAACGCGGACGCAGCGATATGTTCACCTCCACACCCGTGACCTGGGACCTGCGCGACGGCACCGGCCGACGCGTGCAGCGCGGCATCTACCTGTACAGCGCCACAATCAGCGTGGACGGCACGAGCCACCGCACAGAGGCCCGCAAACTGGCCGTAACGGCATATTGATACCAGTAAAAATCGACATGGCTACCATAAACATCTTCGGCGCCAGCGGCCACGGCCGCGTGATCCTCGACATCGTGCGCGCCTCCGGCCACACGCCCGGATGCTTCTACGACGACGCACCCCGCTGCGAGCAGCTCGACGGCGTGCCCGTGGCCGCGGCATCGCCGGGAAATGTGTGCGGCCCGCTCGTGGTGGCAGTGGGCAGCAACAGCGCGCGGCGCGCCATCGCCTCGCGCTATGCCGGCACTGGATTCGCCACGGTAGTGCATCCTTCGGCAATCGTTTCGCCCTCGGCAAGCCTGGGGCAAGGCACCGTGGTTATGCAGGGTGCCATAGTGCAGGCGGCGGTGTGCACCGGCGAGCATTGCATAATCAACACGGGCGCGAGCGTGGATCATGAATGCCGCCTGGGCGACTACGTGCACATATCGCCCCATGCCACATTGTGCGGCAACGTAAAAGTGGGCGACGGCTCCTGGATCGGAGCCGCCGCCGTGGTGATTCCCGGCATCACGATAGGCCGGGGGTGCACGATTGGCGCCGGATCGGTAGTGGTGCGCGATATTCCCGACGGCGCCACCGCCTACGGCAACCCGTGCCGGGTGGTGAAAATCAATTGACCTTCTTCTATCGGAGGCTTCCGGGCCTCATTATTCCGGAGCCAGGCAGGCATCGAGGGCGGCAGTGATTGCTTCACGGTCGAAATCGCGGCCTATGAACACGAGCTTTATCATGCGGTCGCCATAGGTCTCGTCCCAGTCGCGGCGCAGGCCGGGCTCGGTCTCCATGAAGCGGGCGAGTTCGTCGGCAGGAGCGGTTGCATACCACATTCCGGCCTCGGTGAGCTTTTTCTGCACGCCGGCCTGCTCGAAGAGGTACGACATGTCGCGGTTGTCGGCGAAGTACACCACGCCCTTGGTGCGAATCACCTCAGCAGGCCAGTGACGGGCCACGAAATAGTCGAATTTGTTCAGGTCGAAGGGACGGCGGCGATAATACACCATCGTCCGGATGCCGTATTCCTCGGCTTCACCCTCTCCGTCGTGGTGATGATGGTGATGGTGGCCGTGGTCATGGTCATGGTCATGATGATGCTCATGCTCGTGATGGTGGTGGTAGTCGTGGTCGTCATCATCATCGTGATGACCTTCCAGCTCGCGCACCCATGTGGCGGATGTGGCCGTGGCCTCGAAATCGAAAACCCCGGTGCCCAGCAGCTCGTCGAAGTCCACATCAGCATAGTCGCAGGGGATTATGCGTGCCGTGGGCTGGAGCGCACGTATGACCTGCTCTATCTGCACCGCCTGCTCGGGTGTAACCTCCGACACCTTATTGAGCAGCACCACGTTGCAGAACTCTATCTGCTGAATAACAAGGCTCTCGAGATCTTCCTCGCCGATGGCGGGGCTCTGCAGCGCTTTGCCGCAGCCGAATTCCGTGGCCATACGCAGGGCATCCACCACGGTGCAGATGCAGTCGAGCACGGGCACTGTGGCGCCGTCGCGGTCGTAGCGCGGGTCGAGCGCGCGTATGGCGCATATGGTCTGCGCGATGGGCTCCGGTTCGCAGATACCGCTGGCTTCTATCACGATATAATCGAAGCGACCGGTGGAGGCTATGTCCCAAAGCTGGGCCACAAGGTCCATCTTGAGGGTGCAGCAGATGCAGCCGTTCTGGAGCGCCACGAGGTCGCCCTCGTCTTTGCCGCCCACGATACCGCCCTTCTGGATGAGCGACGCATCAATATTCACCTCGCCTATATCGTTGACCACTACGGCAAAGCGTATGCCCTTTTCGTTGGTGAGGATGCGGTTGAGCAATGTGGTCTTGCCGCTGCCCAGGTAGCCCGTGAGCAGGAGCACAGGTATTTCTTTATTCATAATAGCGATGTTTTGTGCAAAGTTAACAATAAAACTTAGAGCAAGTTTAATAATATATGTTAACTTTGTGGTCATGGAACAAGCAATTACCTTGTCGCAGTTCAACCGCCGCATCGTCGACGCGATGGCCACCCCGGCGCTACGCTCAGTGTGGGTGACGGCCGAGACCGTGGATGTGCGCGTGAGCAACGGCCACATGTATATGGAGCTCATCGAGAAAGACGATGCGGGAGCCACCGTGGCGCGCATCGGCGCCTCGATATGGGCCTCGAATCTCGCGCGCCTCAACGCCGTGTTTTTCGCCGCCACGGGCTCGCGTATCGCGTCGGGCATGAAAGTGATGGTGCGCGCATCGGCCACTTTCCACGCTGTGTACGGTCTGCGCGCGGTGATCAGCGACATCAATCCGGAATATACGCTGGGCGACCTGCTCCGGCGCCGCCGCGAGATTCTTGCACGCCTCGCAGCCGAGGGTGTGGCGGATATGAACCGCTCTCTCCCGGCACCGCGCCCGCTGCTGCGCGTGGCAGTGGTGAGCGCTCCCGGGGCAGCCGGCCTGGGCGACTTTCTGCACCAACTGGCCTCTACGCCCGCACGCCTTCGCTTCACCACCCGTTTCTTCGAGGCCACGATGCAGGGCGACCGCGCGCCGCGCAGCATCATAGCCGCGCTGGAGCGCGTGGCCGAGCATGCCGACGAACTGGATGCCGTGGTGATAATACGTGGCGGCGGTGCCACGTCTGACCTCGCCACCCTCGACAACTACGATCTGGCGGCCAATGTGGCGCAGTTCCCTCTGCCCGTGATCGTGGGCGTGGGCCACGAACGCGACACCACCGTGCTTGATGCCGTGGCGTGGATGAGCGTCAAGACACCCACAGCCGCTGCCGAGTGGCTGATCGCACGCGGCACCGACGAACTGGACGCACTGCGTCGCCTCGCCGCCGAGACAGCCCGCCTGAGCGCCGCCCGCCTGGGAGCAGCCCTGCGGAGTATAGATTATATGGCCGCCCAATTGCCGCAACTGGCCGCCGCCCACATAATGCGCGGTCATGCGCGCCTCGATGCGGCGGCCCGCGAGATTCCCCTGCTGGCCGCGCAATCCATGGCACAGCGCCGGCAACGCCTCGCAGCACTGGCCGATCTGATCGAGGCATTGTCGCCCGCCGCCACGCTGCGCCGCGGCTACAGCGTGCTGCGCGTGGACGGGCATGCCGTGACCTCGCCGGAGCAGATTGCACCCGGAGCCACAGTGGAGGCTACGATGGCCGGCGGCAAAACAAACCTGAAACACATCTGATTATGGAAAAAGAATTCAAATACGCCGAAGCCGTGGCCGAACTCGAGGCCATCGTGGCAAAACTGCGCGCTGAAAACTGCGACGTGGACACCCTCACCGCCCTCACCCGCCGTGCAGCCGAGCTGCTGGCTGCGTGCCGCGAGCGCCTCACCGCCACCGATGCCGAGCTGCAAGCCATCCTCGACAGTTTCGACAAGCCCGAATGATACTCCGCAAGTACTGCCTGTGGGCGCTCGCCGTGCTGGCAGGCTGCGCTACCGGATGCGGTACGCAGTCGGCACCACAGTGGCACCGCAACGAGGGTGCCACATGGGGCACCACATACCATATCGTGTATGAATCCGCGGCTGACCTCCACGACAGCGTGCGCACGGTAATGGATGCCGTAGACGCATCTGTATCGCCCTTCAATCCTTCCTCGCGCCTGTCGGCCGTGAATGCGGGGCGGAGCGACACTCTCGATGCTATGCTGCGCTCGCTGATGGCCGAGTCGCAACGGGTGTGCCGTCTGAGCGGCGGCGCGTTCGATCCAACGGTGATGCCACTGGTCGACCTATGGGGATTCGGCCCCTCGGGGCGTGGTTCTGAGCCCTCGCGGGAGCAGATAGACTCCGCGCTGGCAGCCGTGGGCATTCTGGACTGCGCCGTGGACGATACCGGCCGGTTCACGCGCAAGAGCCCCGGTACCCGTCTCGACTTCTCTGCCATAGCAAAGGGTATGGGCGTGGATATGGTGGCCGCGATGCTGCGCCGCAACGGCGTGGAAAACTATATGGTTGAGATAGGCGGCGAAGTGGCCCTCGGGGGCACCAACCCGCGCGGCAAAGACTGGCATATACAGATCGATGCGCCTGTGGACGGCGCGCTCCCGGGCCACTCCGGAATGCGGGTGGCCGAGATAGAAGGCGGCCGATGCGTGGCCACCTCCGGCAACTACCGCAACTACCGCACGCTGGCCGACGGCACACACGCCGGACACATCATCAGCCCCCAGACGGGGTTACCCGTGCACACTTCCGTATTATCGGCCACCGTGGTAGCTCCATCGTGCACCACAGCCGATGCCCTGGCCACCGCGGCAATGGGCCTGCAGCCGGATTCGGCACTGGCTCTGGCCCGCCGCGCCGGAGTGGAGATGCTGCTGGCAGTGGCCGCTGCCGACAGTTTCGCCATCCGTGCCACGCCGGGCTTCCCCTAAGATAACTTAGGTACCATATCAATTAAAATTCGCTGAAGAAGCGGGGCTTGATCACGAAGCCCACGCGCAACTGGCTGTGGAACTGCTTGTAGTCGAGCATGCCCTCGCCGTAGCCGTTGTAGTACTGCACGAAGAAGTACTCGTTGTCGCGCTTGCTGAAGCGGTAGGCCAGCTCGAGGATGGTGTTGTAGTTGAGATTCCAGCCCTGGCGCTTCACCAGTGTTACTGATCCGGTGAAGCGCTGGTTGAGACTCATAAACTGCATTCCCACCTGGTAGATGCCTGAGTAGCGCAGGATGTCGCTGTTGTTGCTGCTGTCGATAATGGGAATCCATATTTTTCCGTGCACCATGAGCTGCTTGTCGATGAAGATGCTGCCGGCGAGCGATACCTTGTTCCACGAGCGCGACTGGATGCTGTCGCGGCCGTTGCTCTCGTGCTCGAGTATAAGCGACACCTTGCCTATGTAGCGGTCTTTCACGAAAAGCGGTTTGGTGAGACCGATGCCGGGGTTGAAATTGAGGTCGGTCATGGGCAGCGATTCCTGGAGCACATTCCAGAACACCTTCTGCGTGTAGAACAGATACAGATAGGTGCCGAAGGGCAAGGTGCTGCGTGTGAGACGCTGTGCAATGGAAATCTGGAATTTCACATTGGTGTTGGCGCGCGTGAGACGCTGGCCTATGGCCGGGCCGAAGATGAAATAATTGTCCTTATACAGGCCGAAGTAGGGCTGATGCTCGAAATCGTAGCGCACGCTGTCGGCATCCATCGGACGCCCGTCGAAGCTCACGATCTGGCTCATCGCGGCAGGAGCGGCGGTGGCAAGTATAGCAATGAGTATGAGTAGGATTCTGCGCATATTGTGATATTGGGGAACGTGCTCTTAGGAACAGTCGTCGCTCAGGGGTATGGTGCCGTTGAGCACGGTGAGGTCGTCGCGTGTATAGTGATATGTATTGTGAGCGAGGGAGTTTGACGCCTCGAAATGATTGCTTTCCACGTCGAGGACACCGCAGATGAGCTCATAGAGGAAATCATTGGTCCAGTAGCGGTCCGTATTGGAGCGGAGAGCCGAGTGGCGTGCGGGATGTGCCGCCTGATATTCCGGGGAAGTCCACACGGCCAGCGGGATACGCACGTCGCCGAAGCCCATAAAGGTGGGTGCGCGGTGTTTGTCGGGAATTATGGCATGGTCCGAGCAGTACACCATGGCCTCGAGATTCAGCTTCTCGCGGGCAATCGTCCATGCCTGCCGCAGGATGCCGTCCACATAGCGCATGGAGTTTTCGTAGGCCGTGATTGCATCGGCCGGGCTGGAGGGCGTCCAAGTCTGCTCAGAAGCGGGATAGCGGTTCTCAAAGCTGAAATGGTTGCCCTTGAGGTGAAGCACCACGAGATTGTCGGTGGCCGGGTCCACCGTGTCGAGGAAGGGTAGCAGCTCGCTATCGTAGGGAGGAAGACCCGGCTGCTGATGGGTCCATCGGGCCACGTCGGCCTGCTCTGCCACTACTGACACCTGCGAGAGGCTCGCTCCCAGGTGCCCCTGGTTGCTGAACCAGTAGATCCGGCGCCCTGCGGCGCGCGCCATATCCACGATGCTGGGAGCAGTGTCGAAGTTGAGCGCGTTGAACTGGTTGAGCTCCGTAAGGCCCTTTTCGAGAGCCGGGAAGGTGTGGATCGCGCATGAATAAGCATGCGGGAATATCATCCAATGCTCCGGCTCCGCCTGGGCCTGAGCCTTGAGCCAGGGCGTGGTGTCGCGGCTCAGCGAGGGATTGAAAGCGCTCATATAATCGCGGTTGGCCGACTCGCCTATCACGAGCAATATTGTGGAAGGACGGCGCGACGGCATCCCGAGGCGCGTGGCCGTAAGGCTGTTCTCACGAGCCTGACGGCACGATGCGTAATTCTCGAGTGTGCGGATATGCTTCCTTCGGGCGAGAACAAAACTGATGAAAGCGCTGCGCGCAGCCACGGAGCGGTGGCCTCCAATGCAGGCAACCAATATGCAGCACGCTCCGGCAATACCGGTCTTGACAAGCGAACAACCACCATGGAAATGAGCAGCCTCCACATTGACATACACGCTACATGCCAGCACTCCCAGAAGCAGCCCCGCCAGCAGGCAGCTCATCCAAAGCGGATAGTAGCGAATAAATTCTATCACCTCGTTGGTATTGGTCTGCGTCATAAGCCTGTAGCCATAAGCATCCATGCAGGCTCCGTAGAGGGCAAAATATGTGATCTGGATCACCACTATTCCGAGCACCAACAGCTCAAACGGCCCCACAATCCAGGCCCACGCTCCACCCATAAGCAACAATGCCGAGAGCAATCCGAACACACACATGCCCAGGGCGGCATCAGCAGTATAGACACAGCGCCGCGGCTCGGCACCGCGGGTGATAGTGTGGATAAGCGGATACACAAGCTGCCCTGCAAATGCCGTGAACGCCGCAAGCAGCAGCGAGCGTGAGGCGGGAGCGTGGCCCGCAATAGCCATGGGCAACGTGGCCACAGCTGCACAAAGGGCATACAAGGCCGCAGCCCGCGCAAAGTCGCGCAGACGGTAGCCTCGGCTGAAAACCAGAAATTCAATAATGGACGCCACCCACATAGCCGGAGCAGCCCATAATATCGTGATACCCATTGGCAACATTTTTTCGACTGCAAAATTATTGTATTTTTGTCAAACCGCAAAGTCTGAAAGCATTTTGAGCCAACATTGTAGCACAATTCACCTCTGAATGCCACTACGAACCGGCGTAAGTCTTATAATTCTTATATGTTTTATAAGTGTGTGCCGAAAAAAAGATGCGACCTCGCGGCCGCATCTTCAGCGTATGAAAAAGTGTGATTATTTGCTGGTGATGGAGATTGTGTTGGTCTGTTTGTCGACGCTTACGGAAGCGATTTTATCAGCCGGATAGGCGTTCATCTCGGCCTGATCAATCTCGCGGCCGTCGAGCAGGATGCGCATTCCCGAGCTTGCAGACGCAGATTTGGTGGTGATATTGGTGGTCTTATTCTGCTTGTTTATTACGACCAAAGCAATATCCTCGGCATTGAGTTTATGCATATCTGCCTCGCCTATCTTCACGCCGTTCACATAAATATCGCCTGGCGTAACGTTTTTATTAAGCACGAGGGCAGCGACCTCCAAAGGATTATCGACGAGCGCGCTGTTGATTGCATCGTCCAGCGTTGAGGGCGCCTGCTTTCTGAGCGCACCCTCATCCACATTCACTGCGGGTTTCAGCTCCGAGGGATCAAACGTGGCTCGCGCGAAGAGTTCTTCAAGGTTGAATGGTATTGCCTCGTCGTTGACGTTTACGGTCATGCTCGTGGCCTCAAATTCAGAGAGGAAAGGAAACACAATTTCGATAACCGCTTCACTTCCTGTCTTGACGCACGATTGATTAATGGCCTGATATGTGCGCCCGCATGTGGTGAGTGTACCGCCGGACGTCTTGATATAGTTGCCGAGTCCCTTAACCTCGATGCGCACCGTGGTTTTGTTGTCGTAATTGTTGATGTCTGTGACCCGGAATTCCGGCACATCATTTTTGCTTTCCTCCGTTTTTTCACTACCTTTGCGGAGCGAAAGTCCGGTACTGCTAATCGTGGACACGGCGGCGCGCACGGGCGGCATCACCGCCACACCAAGCACCAGCATCAGTACGGGCACAAGTGCAAGGACCTTCATACGGCGCCCGGCACCACTTTTTTCTTTGTACATCATGGTGATACGTTTTTTAAGTTTACTATGATTAAGGCTGTTGGCTAAGGACGGGAATCTGGAGCCGGCAGCCTTTTTTATTAACAACAATTGATATTCCTGCGCATCGGCACCGCTATCTACCACGGCCATATCTGCCTGATACTCATGCACGAGCATGAGCTCGTCGCGCATGAGCCATGCGGCAGGATTAAACCAGTTGACAATGCACACGGCCTGCGCCACAAGCAGGTCTATCCAATGCATTGATTTCACGTGCTTGAGCTCGTGGGTGGCTATGGCCGCGCAGTTGTCGGCATAGTCGCCGCGCCCCACCACCACGTAGTGCATCCAGCTGAAAGGGGCGAGGCGCTCGTCGGAAGTTACCACCAGTGTGTAGCCGTCACGACGGATTTTCTCGCCTTGGCGTATCACGGCCAGGAGCCGGAACCAGGTGATAGCCGTGCGCACCGCCACCACGGCCATGCCTGCGATAAAAATCCACACAAGCACCGAGCTCCACAACTGATGCGCCAGCGTGTTCTGACGAACAACCATGTCCACCACCACTTCGGAATGCCCCACCGGCAGCTGCACTATATCAGGGCGGGTATCATAGCGGTGATACTCCACCCACGACGCAGCCAGCGGGCAGACCCACGACACGGCATATATCAGCAGCAGCACGCCGCGGTTGAAGCTGTGCTGATTGTCGCGCGCCAGAAATATCTTATAGCCCAGATACATCGCGAGCATCGCCAGCCCGCTTATAATCGAATAGGAAAGAAACGCGCCCATATCACTTGCCTTTGCGCTCCACGATGCGGAGCAGTTCTTTCAATTCGTCGGCCGAGATTTTTTCCTCCTCGACGAGAGCCGAGACGGCACCGTAGTAGCTGCCGCCGAAATAGTTCTTGATGAAGTTGCCCAGGCTGCGGCTGCGGAAATACTCTTTCTCCACGCTTGCAAAGTAGCGGAATGAGCTCCCGGCCTCCTCATGATCCACAAAGCCCTTTGCCTCAAGGCGGCGCACCACGGTGGATACGGTGTTGACGTGCGGCTTGGGGTCGGGATAGAACTCCACGAGCTTGCTTATGGATATGGGGCCGTGGGCCCAGAGGAGCTGCATCAGTTCCTCTTCCTTGGGAGTGAGCTGGTCTTTGGCGGTCTTTTTCATAACTATTTTTGTAGTTTACGCAGCAAAGGTAGTAACTATTTTTATAGTTGCAAGTATCAATGGAGGTATTTAATGTTTATTAACTATTAAAGTAGTTGACGAAGGATTGAGCCCGATGCTGAAATTTCGCGCATTTTATGTATCTTTGCGGCATCATACTTACACTATTTTCCATGAAACTCAGAATGATCATTCCCGCGGCTCTTATTGCGGCAGCCGCGCAAGCCGGTGCCAAGGCTCCGGCCACAGCCCCCTCGGAAGAAGAGGTGATTCTCCACGCATGGTCGTGGAGTTTCGACACCATTGCAGCCAATATGGCCGACATTGCCGCCGCCGGCTATGCCTATGTGCAGACGTCGCCCGCACAGGCTTGCTACGTGGGCGAAGGCGGAGGCATGGCGCTCTTCAGCGAGCCGGGCGACAGCGCGCGCGGCAAGTGGTACTACTATTACCAGCCCACCGACTGGACCATAGGCAACTACATGCTGGGCGACCGTGCGGCATTCAAGGCCATGTGCGACAGCGCCTACGCCCACGGAGTGAAGGTGATCGTGGACGTGCTGCCCAACCACACCGCCGTGGACCATACCGCTGTGCTTCCCGGCCTTGACAATGCCGTGGGCGGCCACGATAATCTGTTCCATGCCAACGGCCTCACCGACATCATCGACTACAACGACCGCGAGCAGTGTACCACCGGCAAGATGGGCGGCCTGCCGGACGTGAACACCGAGAACCCCGACTTCCAGTACTACTACATGCAATACGTCAACGACCTGATCAATCTGGGCGCGCGCGGCTTCCGCTACGACACGGCCAAGCACATAGGCCTGCCATCCGATCCGCTCGACCCACGCGCCGAGCGCAACAACTTCTGGGACGTGGCCACGGGCCGCGAAGCCGTGAAAGGCCTGTCGCTGCTCATGCCCGACAGCCTCTACATCTACGGAGAAGTGCTTCAGGACCGCAACGTAAAGGAAAAGGAATACGCCGAATACATGGACCTCGTGGCAAGTGGCTTCGGCCATGCTCTGCGCCAGGCCCTGCGCGCCGGAAGCTACGACGGCGCCGACCTCTCCCACTGGCATCATCCTGCAAGCCCGTCGCAGCTCGTGACATGGGTGGAGAGCCACGACACGTATTGCAACGAGCATGAATCGGCCGGAATGACCGACGATCAGGTGCGCGCCGGATTCGTGTTCCTGACCGCCAGGCAGCACGGCCGTCCGCTCTTCTTCAGCCGTCCCGCCGGGAGCACCCGCGAGAACTACTGGGGCAACAACCGCATAGGCGCCCGCGGCAACGACGAGTTCCGCCACCCCGAGGTGGTGGCGGCGAACGCTTTCCGCCGTGCCATGAGCGGCCAAGTTGAACATATATTCACGTCGCCTGACGGGGCAGTGGTGGAAGTGGCCCGCGGCGAAGCCGGCGCGGCACTGGTGAATTTCTCCGACAGGAAGCAGCGCGTGCGCCTCGACACCACTCTGCCCGACGGCAGCTACACCGACGGCGTGCACGGCACCACATTCAAGGTGCGCAACGGCCTGCTCGAAGGCTCCCTCGCTCCCCTCGCCTCCTACATACTATACGCAGAATAACCGGGGTACCACCCCATAAGAAAGAGGCGCCGCGGCGCCTCTTTTCTATTATAACTATTATATTCAGACTCGTCGGACGGGTCTGACGGGTCTGATGGGTCGATAGCTTCAAAACAGGCGGGAGCGGAAGGCGGCGAGGGCGATGGCTGTGGCCACACCCACATTGAGGCTCTCCGAGGTTGGGGAGCCGGGGGGCCAGCTGGGGATAGTGAGGCGACGGGTGCAGCGAGCGGCCACGGCATCCGACACTCCGCGGCCTTCGTTGCCCATCACAAGCACGCCGCCGGGACCAAGCTGCTGAGCCTTGTAGATATTTTCGCCGCCGAGGAAGGTGCCGAAGACGGGCACAGAAGCATCGAGCAAGGCCAGTTCCGAGGCGAGATCGCAATAATACACTTTCACACGGGATATGGCTCCCATTGTGGCCTGCACGGCCTTGGCACCGAAGATATCGACGGTGTCGCGCGAGGCGAGAATTGTGTGCACGCCCATCCAGTCGGCGGCACGCACGATTGTGCCAAGATTGCCCGGATCCTGCACGCAATCGAGTGCCACGACGAGCTCGTCGGGAGCGATGGCGGGCACCGGACGCTCCTCGGGCAAGTCGTAGACGGCTATCACGGGCGGAGGCGTGGAAAGGGCTGTGATACGCTCCATATCGGCCGGGCGCGCGAGCACGGCCTCGCATCGCGAGGCCTGCTCGGGATGCTCCTGCCACCATGCTGATGTGGCCACGAGGTGACGCAGCCGGAAGGCTCCGATGGTGTCGAGCACGCATTTCGTGCCCTCGGCGGCAAAGAGTCCTTCGCGGCGGCGGTTGCGGGCTTTGTCGAGCGAGGCGATGAGCTTGCGCAGGGATTGTGTGATTTCTTGCATCGCGGGCCTGGTTCAGAAGTCGTAGCCGGCATCGGCGGCAAGCTGCCTGTCGCCGTCGATGGTGGTTCCTGTGGTTGTGAGCAGGTCGCCGGTGATTCCGCCGTTCACCCCCACACGCATGGCCTCCACCTGTGCCTCGCGGCTCAGGCGCATACGGCCGCCGGCAAAGCGTATCTGCACCGTGGGATGCACCATGCGGAACACGGCCACCGTGTTGATGATATCATCCTCACTTATCGGATCCATATCGGCCAGCGGTGTGCCGGGAATGGGGCACAGCACGTTGACGGGAATCGACACAGGGCATACCGCGCGCAGCGTCACAGCCAGTTCGGCACGCTGGCGGGCGGTCTCACCCATGCCTATGATACCGCCGGAGCACACCTCGAAGCCTATCTCGCGGGCAGCGGCGATGGTGGCCAGCTTATCGTCCACGGTGTGTGTGGTGCACAGGGTCGCGAAATGCGACGGAGCTGCCTCGAGGTTGCAGTGGTAGCGGCGCACACCGGCGTCCCACAGTTCTTGCAATTCGTCGCGGCCGATGAGACCCAGGGAGGCACAGGTGGATATTCCGGTTTCCTCCTTGGCGCGCCGCAGCATGGCGGCTATGCGGGTGAGTGCAGCGCCTTTCACGGCGCGACCGCTTGCCACGAGCGAGAATCGGCGCACGCCGCGGGCGGCATTGTGGCGCGCGGCTGCCATACACTCATCCTCGTCAACGATGTCGTAGGTGTCGCAGCCGGTAGACCAATGAGCGCTCTGGGCGCACCACTTGCAGTTTTCGGAGCAGCGGCCCGAGCGAGCGTTCACGATGGAGCACGAGTCGAATGTGCGGGGCACCATACGGGCCGTCACTTCTGCCGCCGCATCGCGCAGGGCGGCCACTCCCTCGGAATCGGTGATATCGGCCAGAGCATATGCTTCCTCCGGCGTGATAGAGCCGCCGGAGAGCACGCGGTCGCGCAGGGCGGCCACCATTTCTACAGTCCCGCTCATCAGTGCTGATACAGATAGCGCTTGATAGAGCGCTTGGGTGTCTTTTCAAATTCCTCGTGCATGAGGCGCATGCGCGATATGTGGCTATAAGCGGGCAGCTCCTTGTTGAGCTGATCCACATTCTGCTGCATCTGCTTCTCTATATCCTCGTCGGTGAGGCCGGCATCATGGGCAGCCTCAAATTCGGGATATATCAATGCCACGAGTTTGCCATCCTCGTCCACCACCAGACTCTCTGCCACGTAGAGCATGCTGTTTAGCCTCTGCTCTATCTCCTCGGGGTAGATATTCTGGCCGCTGGGACCAAGAATCATGCTCTTGTCGCGGCCGCGGATGGTGAGGTAGCCGTCGGCATCCATGCTGCATATATCGCCCGTGTTGAGCCAGCCGTCAGGCGTAAGTGCCTGGGCCGTGGCCTCTGGGTTCTTGTAGTAGCCCTGCATCACGTTGGCGCCACGCACGTAGAGCACGCCCGGTGTGGTGGCGGGGTCGGGAGAGTCGATGCGGGCCTCCATGCGGTCGACGATGCGGCCGCAGGAGCCGGGGCGCTGCTCGTCCCAGGGAGCGTAGGTGATGAGGGGGGCACACTCGGTCATGCCGTAGCCCACGGTGAAGGGGAAGCGGATGCGGCGCAGGAACGCGGCAACGTCGGCATTGAGGCCGGCACCGCCAATGATCATCTGCTGAAGCTGTCCGCCGAAGGTGGCGTCTATCTTCTCCTTGATCTTTGCCAGCAGATGGTCGTCGACCAGCGGAATGTGCATCAGTAGCTTCATCAGCGGCTTCTCGAGCATAGGGAACACACGCGTGCGCACGATCTTCTCAATAATCAGGGGCACGGTGATTATCAACTTGGGGTGCACGGTGGCGAAAGCCTCCATGATCACACGGGGCGACGGAGTGCGCGTGAGGAAATAGATGTGGCAACCTTTCACGAAGGTGTGCAGCATCTCGAACACCAGACCATACATGTGGGCCAACGGAAGCATGCACACCATGCCGTCGCCGGGCTTAAGGAACGTGAGGCGGTCGATAGAATACTGGATGTTGCTCCACAGATTGCCATAGCTGAGCATCACTCCCTTGCTGAAGCCCGTGGAGCCGCTGGTGTAGTTGATCAGCGCCATGGTGTCGTGGCTGAACACGGGGTATTTCACGTCGTCGGCCGTGAAGCGGTCGGGCCAGCGGTGGCCGAAGAGCTCGTTCAGATGGGCGCGCGCCTCGGTGAGCCTCTCGTCGCGCGAGAAAAGCAGAGAAAAGTCGCTTATCTGAAGCGCACCGGCAAGCGCGGGCATATTCCCGGGGTCGAGATTTTCCCACGTATGCTCGTCCACGAAGAACAAGCGGGCATCGCTGTGGGTCACGAGATTATGGATATTGTCGCTCTTGAAATCGTGGAGGATGGGCACCGCCACCGCGCCGTATGTGAGACATGCCAGCGCGGCGATCGACCAATGCGCCGAGTTGCGGCCACAAAGTGCCACACGGTCGCCCGCTACCAGGCCGATGTTCTCAAAAAGCAGGTGCAACTTGGCTATCTTGCGCGCCACATCGCGATACTGAAACGACACGCCGTGGAAATCCGTGAGTGCCAGTTCCTCCCAGTTGTCGCGTATCGCGTCCTGGATATATTCGTTGAGATGGTTTCGTTGTTTCATACTCTTAAATTTGTTGCAAAATTAGTGAGAAAATACTTATCTCAACAATTATTAACCGCCAAAATTATAATAAGTTGAATATTAATTGCTATTTTTGCGCAAAACATCATTTATCCCGCACTATGAAAATCAATTGCAAATCATACCTCGCGGCAGCCGCCGCTATGCTATGCGCCACAGCCCAGGCCGCTCCCTATCATGTGATTGCTCCCATGAGCGACGACGACGAAGGCGCTATGGTCTACATGGTCAACTACGACACCGGCGCAACTATCGACTCGGTGCTCGTGGCTCACGGAGCGGCCGAATTTCGTGGCGAGATCGACGAACCAGTGCTCGCCCGTCTGCTGCTCGACGGCCAGCGCTACGCCACCTTTATCCTCGAAGAAGGCGGCACCGCCATCAATAAGGAACGCAACGCCACAGGCTCGATGCTCAACGACCGCCTGAACGCAATTTCCGGCGAAATCTACAGCATGGACGCCAAGTTCAGCGCCGCTGCCGACGAACAGGAACGCCAGGCAATCTACGATGCCTATACCAAATTTGTCGATACCACCATCAGCGAAAACGCCGACAATCCCATAAGCTACTATCTCTTCCTCGATATGGCCCCCGCTCTCTCCCCGGCCCAATTCGCCGAAGCCATAGCCAAATATCCCTCTCTTGCAGGCTATGAGCGCGTGCAGCGCTACCAGAAGTCTTTCGCCAGCAAAGCCGCCACCGCCGAGGGCCAGCCCTTCACCGACTTTGAGATCGAATACAACGGCACCACCCACCGCCTGAGCGACGTAGTGGGCCACGGCGACTACGTGCTCGTGGACTACTGGGCAAGCTGGTGCGGCCCATGCATCCGCCAGACAGCCGTGATAAAAGACATCTACAACGAATACAAGGACAAGGGCCTCAAGGTGCTGGGCGTGGCCGTGTGGGACGAACCCGACGCCACCCTCGCAGCCATCGAGAAGCACCAGCTGCCCTGGGAATGCTGGCTCAACGGCCAGAGCATCCCCACCGATCTCTACGGCATCATGGGCATCCCATGCATCATCCTCTACGGCCCCGATGGCACCATCCTGAGCCGCGACAAGCAGAGCGAAGAGCTCAAAGCCGCCGTGCGCGACGCCTTGGACAAGAATTGACAGGATGTCAAATCGACAAATTGACATCTTGACAAATTGTCAAATTTGACAAAAAAACACGCCCCTCATAATGCCCATAAAATTCAATAGCGCTCCTTCCTATTTTTGGCTCAACTCGTGGGTGCTCGCCAATATCATCGAACTTGCCACCCAGCGCTTCTGCGACCGATATATAGACTATAAACTCGACCCGGGACACAGGTTGTACGATCAGATGACGCAGGCCGCACGCTCAATTCGCGCCAATATTGCAGAGGGTTCGGGACGTCATGCCACTTCACTCGAAACCGAAATGCGCCTCACAGACGTTGCACGAGCAAGTTGCCATGAGCTTATGGGGGATTTTATCAACTATTTGATGCGTCGCTCGCTGCCGGCATGGGCAGCGGGCGATCCGCGTTTCTCGCACGTCTTCAATCTGCAACTCGACAAGCCGGTCTACGGCTCCGACTTCATAGCCGAAGCCATGAACCACATTGCCAAGCAATCAACACGCTTCGACTGCTATTTAAACAACGGGAATGAAGCAGATGCAGCCAACTGCCTGGTGGTAATGTGCATGAAAATCATCTCAATGCTCACCAAGATGCTCGCGGCGCAACTCCGCGACTTCAAGCAGCAGGGCGGCTTTGCCGAAAACCTCACCCAAACGCGCCTCGACGCGCGAAAAGAACAAGCCATAGCCGAATCAGCGCCCCTATGCCCCAAATGCGGCAAGCCCATGCTGAAACGCACCATTCAACGGGGCAGCCGACAGGGCCAACAATTCTGGGGATGCTCCGACTACCCCAAATGCAACGGCACCCGCGATTCCTGTTAAGTTGCAATCATCATCACGAAAATTCAAGGTGATAGCACAGCGAATCAGATTTTTTATTACCTTTGCAACGGCAACACTCATAGTTCTGTTGCCTGACATATATGAAAAGCGTTTACTAATGGTTTCCTCTCCCGGCCATCAGTCTTTTCCTTTTTACAACAAAGGTAGTAAAG
>CAMWRI010000022.1 GCA_947176585.1 uncultured Porphyromonadaceae bacterium | reverse complement strand
CACGGCGCGCGCCGTGTTTATGTGGCAGGGCGTGCTCATCGCTCTTGCCGGAGGCGTGGCGGGTATGGCCGTGGGGCTGGCGCTGTGCCTCGCGCAGCAGCATTTCGGGCTGGTGCACCTCAGCGCGGATGCATCGGCGCTCACTGTGAGTGTATATCCCGTGGAAGTGCATGCCGCCGATATGCTGGCCGTGGCCGGCGTGGTGGCCGTGGCTGCCGCGATATCGGCTGCTGTGGCCGCTATATTCACCAAAGATATTGAATGATGCAGAGAGTATTGTTTCACGAAACCGTTTTCGGCCCCATCCGCTCGCGGCGTCTGGGCCTGTCGCTGGGGGTGAACCTCTCGCCGCTCGACGGCAAGGTGTGCAGTTTCGACTGCCTTTATTGCGAGGCGGGCTACAATGCCCAGGGTCCCGGCACCACTGGGCTGCCTGCGCGCGCTGATGTGGCGCACCTGCTGGATGAGAAGCTGCGGCAGATGCGCGAGGCTGGCGAGCAGCCTGACGTGATCACATTCTCGGGCAACGGCGAACCCACACTGCACCCGGAATTTGCCGGAATAATCGACGATACGCTGCGCCTGCGCGATGAGCTGTGCCCCGGCGCGAAAGTGAGCGTGCTGGCCAACAGCACCATGCTCCACCTGCCCCGGGTGGTTGAAGCTCTGCTGCGCGTGGACAATGCCATCCTCAAGCTCGACAGCGCTGTGGAGACCACCATGCGCGCTCTCGACCGGCCCGCTTCACCGGCTTTCACAGTGGCCGCTGTGGTGGAGCGGCTCGCTGCTATGGGGCCGCGCATCATAGTGCAGACGCTGCTCACGCGTGGCAGCCACGATGGAGCTCCGGTGGACAACACCACCCCGGCCGAAATCGACGCCCTTATAGAAGCATATCGCCGCATAAAACCGCGCGAGATAATGCTTTACACCATCGATCGGCGCACTCCGGAACATAGCCTGGAGCATATTCCCCGCCCCGAAATGGATGCTGCGGCGGCACGCATCACCGCAGCCACGGGCATTCCGGTGCAGGTGAGCGCCTGAGTGCAGCCTTCCAACTTATTGGCACGATATTTGTTATTAAAGTAAACAGAAACAACAAAATATATACCGTTATGGACAAAGAACTCGATCGTCTCAGCTATGCCCTGGGCATGAGCATGGGACACAATTTCAAGGCATCCGGCATCGACAAGATCGACAGTGCCGACTTTGCCGCCGGCGTGGCCGCCGTATATGAAGGCGCCGAAATGCGCATGACCTACGACGATGCCAAGGCCGTGATCCGCGACTATTTCACCGCCCTCGAGGCCAAGCAGCAGGAAGCAGCCAAGGAAATGGCCGCCATCAACGCCGCCGCAGGCGAGAAGTTCCTCAACGAAAACGGCGTGCGCCCCGAGGTGCACACCACCGCCAGCGGCCTCCAGTATGAAATCGTCACCAAGGGCGAAGGCCCCGTGCCCACCGCACAGGACCGCGTGGTGGTGCATTATACCGGCCGCCTCATCGACGGCACCGTGTTCGACAGCAGCGAGGAGCGCGGCGAACCTGCCACTTTCGGTGTCACCCAGGTGATTCCCGGATGGGTGGAAGCCCTGCAGATGATGCCTGCAGGCAGCACATGGCGCCTGTTCATCCCCTCGGCCCTCGCCTACGGTCCGCAGGGTGCCGGCGGTGCCATCGGCCCCAACCAGACCCTTATCTTCGACGTCACACTTCTGAGCGTAGAAGGTAAGTGATGCACATCATCAGGCACTTAGCCGTGGCTGCCGCAATGTTTGTGGCGGCCATCGGCGCGTGGGCGCAGCCGGCAGCCGTCGCCACCGATTCGGTGTCGGTGGCAGTGGGCACCGTGCTCGGTGGCACCATAGGCCGCATCGTGGGAGAATTCGAGCAGGGCGGTGTGGCGCTCGACCGCAATACGGTGGCGGCCACAGCCGAGCGAGCCATTCGCGGGCTCAATACCGGAATCACTCTCGAGCAGGCTCAGGAAATCGTCAACGGCATCCTCGCCTCCATGAAGCCCATGGAGGGTGTGGACAGTTTCGACACAGCCTCGCAGGAGCAATGGCTGGCCGAGGCGGCTGCACGTCCGGGGGCCTCCACCACTGCCTCGGGCGTGGTGATCGAGACCCTCAACGCCGGAAGCGGGGCATCGCCCGTGACCACCGACAACGTGCGCGTATTCTACGTGGGCCGTCTCAGCGACGACACTATTTTCGACGCCACCGACGACCCCGTGACCTTCCCCGTGGCCGAGCTCACCCCCGGCCTATCGGAAGCCCTCACCCTCATGCAGCCCGGCGGACGCTATCGCGTGACCATACCATCCGAGCTGGCCTACGGCGAGGAAGGCATTCCCGGAATAATCCCCGGCCGCGCCGCCCTGCAATTTATAATCGAACTCGTGGAAATCGTCAAATAACTCATATATAAATAATCAATCGTTATGAAAAAAATTCTTCTTGGCGTGGCAGCAGTGGCAGCCATCGCAGCAGCTTCATGCTCCAAGCCCGGCAACGCCGCAGCCACCGAAGGCGACACCTTCGCCGTTTCGGCAGCCGTGAGCGACAGCATCAACACCTACTTCGGCCAGTACGTGGGCAGTTCCATCCTGGGCGAATACACCCGCCTCGACTCGGCCATGAAAGCCGATCAGCCCAAGGCCGACATCCTCAAGGGTATACAGCTCGCCATGGGCGCTCCCGATCAGCCCGGTGTGGTAGTGGGCATGCAGATAGGTATGCAGATGCTCAACAACATCCAGCGCATGAAGGACGACGGCATCAAAGTGGACCGCAACGCCGTGCTCGCTTCCTTCAAGAAAGCATTCCAGGCCGACACCATCGATGCTGAATCCGCTCGCGCAGCCCAGATGATCTATCAGGAAATGATGAACCGCATCCAGCTCGAAAAGAAAGCCTTCGACGACAGCATCAAGGCCAATTCCCCCGAGGCTCTCGAGAATGTGACAGCCGGCGAGAAATACCTCACCGCAGCCAAGGCTCAGGACCCCGAGATCAAGACCACCGAGAGCGGCCTCAGCTACAAGATTGAGAACGCCGGCGACGAGACCAAGATCACCCGCCGCGACCTCGCTCAGGTCAAGTACACCGGCCGCCTCGTCGACGGCACCGTATTCGACAGCAACGACAACGCCCGCTTCTCCCCCGCAGGTGTAGTGGCCGGCTTCGGCGAAGGCCTGCAGATGCTCGGCAAGGGCGGCAAAGCCACCTTCTACATCCCCGGTAAACTCGCCTACGGCGTTGAAGGCGCACCCCGCGCCGGCATCGGCCCCAACGCCATGCTCATCTTCGACGTGGAAATCCTCGACGTCAACCCCGGCAAGTAATAAGGGATATATAAGCCATTTTGGGCCCACCGGGCCTATTTACCCTGCAACCACCATCCTCATTTGCGGCGCATGCGCCGCAAATGAGGATTCTTTTTATAAAATTCCGTAAAAAATATTGAGGATTGGCGGGAATGTAGTATCTTTGAGTATTAAAACGATAAGCGATGACCGATACTCACCACATACATCCCGAAAACGACGAACAGTATGCCGGCCTCACCGTCAACAGCGGCGTGGCGCAGCCGCCCAGTATCAATCCCTATGCCTCACGCCGCGTGCGCCGCAAGCCGCTGCCCACGGCAGGAGAACTCGTAGAGGGCATCCTCAAGGGCGACGTCACGATGCTCAGCCGCGCCGTCACGCTTGTCGAGAGTCTGTCGCCGGCGCATCAGGCAGTGGCGCAGGAGGTGATCGAGAAATGCCTCCCCCACAGCGGCCACTCGCGCCGCATCGGCATCACCGGCGTGCCCGGGGCGGGCAAGAGCACGAGCATCGACGTGTTCGGGCTTCATGTGCTCAGCCGCGGAGGTCGCCTGGCTGTACTGGCCATCGACCCCTCCAGCGAGCGCACCAAGGGCTCGATTCTGGGCGACAAAACGCGCATGGAGAAGCTCTCGCAGCACCCCGGCGCTTTCATCCGCCCCAGTCCCTCGGCAGGCAGTCTGGGCGGTGTGGCGCGCAAGACGCGCGAGACAATCGTGTTATGCGAAGCCGCGGGCTACGACAATATATTCGTAGAGACAGTGGGCGTGGGCCAGAGCGAGACGGCCGTGCACTCCATGGTCGACTTCTTCCTGCTCATACAGCTCGCAGGCACAGGCGATGAGCTCCAGGGCATCAAGCGAGGCATAATGGAGATGGCCGACGGCATCGTAATCAATAAGGCCGACGGCGACAACCTGGGCCCGGCACAGCTTGCACAGGCGCAGTTCCGCAGCGCGCTGCACCTGTTCCCGCCCACGGAGAGCGGATGGGCCCCCGAGGTGCTCACCTACAGCGGCTACTACGAGCTCGGAATCCCCGAAGTGTGGGATATGATCGACCGCTACTTTGCCTTCGTGGACGCCAACGGCTATTTCCTGCGCAAGCGCCGCGAGCAGGCTCGCTACTGGATGACCGAGAGCATCGACGAGACCCTGCGCGGCCACTTCTACGACCGCCCCGACGTGCAGGCCATGCTCGAACGCCTCGAGGCTGACGTGCTCGCCGACCGCCGCAGCTCCTTCACCGCCGCACGCGAGGTGCTCGACTATTATTTCTCATCTCTGCGTCAACCCAACCAAGACTCCGCGATATGAAAATCCGACTCTTCATGGCCGCCCTGGCCGCAGCCATCGCCTGCACGCTGCTCACGGCAGCCAAGCCCGCGCCCGACGGCAGCGACAGCGACAAAAAGCCCGCGATAGAATTCGACAGCCGCGTCCACGACTTCGGCGAGATTGGAGCCGAGGCAGGCCCTGTGACACACACCTTCACCTTCACCAACACCGGCACCGCTCCGCTCATCATCGTATCGGCCACTGCCAGCTGCGGATGCACGCGCCCGGTCTACACCACATCCCCCGTGAAGCCCGGCAAGAAAGGCTCCATCAAAGTGAGCTACCTTCCATCGGGCCAGCCTCTGGGCGAATTCAGCAAGACCGTGAGGGTGCGCACCAATGCCGGCGGCAAGCGTCTCACACTCCAGATAGGCGGCGTGATTGTGCCCGGGGCGGTAAATCCGGCCCAGAAGAAGTAATGAAAAGGCTATAAACCAAAAGCGGAGTTGCCTCCCGGCATCTCCGCTTTAGTAATAAACCAATCATTATCACATTTCTTGCAATGGAAAAAGTAATCTTGCTATGTACCTATAAAACACGCCCCGGGGCAGATGGTTCACGGCTTGGATGAAAATTTGCGCGTTTAACATTGATTAACTCCGATGTGCGCGATTGTTACCCGTTGCACCCGTTAACTTTGCATCAGAAAAACAATAAAACAGATATATTATGGCAAAGACCGAAAAAACCAAGGCTGCCAAAGGCAAGGCAGCAGCTACCGCAGAAGGCGGCGACGCACGCATGGAAGCGCTTGCCGCTGCTCTCGGACAAATCGAAAAAAGCTATGGCCGTGGCGCAGTTATGCGTCTGGGCGACGAATCCATCGAGGATATCGAGGTGATTCCCACCGGCTCCATCACTCTCGACCATGCACTGGGAGTGGGTGGCTATCCACGCGGCCGCATCATCGAAATATTCGGCCCGGAATCCTCCGGTAAGACCACTCTGGCCATCCATGCCATCGCCGAGGCGCAGAAGAAAGGCGGCATAGCCGCAATCATCGACGCCGAGCATGCCTTCGACCGCTTCTACGCCCAGCAGCTGGGAGTAGACATCAACAACCTGCTCATCGCGCAGCCCGACAACGGCGAGCAGGCCCTCGAGATTGCCGAGCAGCTTATCCGCTCCAGCGCCCTCGACATCCTCGTGGTCGATTCCGTGGCCGCCCTCACCCCCAAAGGCGAGATCGAAGGCGAGATGGGCGACCGCAACGTGGGCCTGCAGGCACGCCTCATGTCGCAGGCCATGCGCAAGCTCACCGGAGCTATCGCCCGCACCAACACCACCTGCATCTTCATCAACCAGCTGCGCGAGAAGATAGGCGTGATGTTCGGCCCCAGCGAAACCACCACCGGCGGCAACGCACTCAAATTCTACTCATCCGTGCGCATCGACATCCGCTCCAGCAACACCATCAAAGACGGCGACAACGTGCTGGGCCGCCACACCAAGGTGAAAGTGGTCAAGAACAAGGTGGCGCCCCCCTTCAAGCGTGCCGAGTTCGACATAATGTTCGGCGAAGGCATATCCCGCACCAGCGAGATCATCGATCTGGGCGTTGAATTCAACATCATCAAGAAGAGCGGATCGTGGTTCAGCTACGACGGCTCCAAACTCGCCCAGGGCCGCGACGCAGCAATTCGCACCCTCAAGGACAACCCCGAGCTCGCCGAAGAAATCACCGCACGCATCACCGAAGCCCTCAAGGAAGCCGACAAAGGCCCCGTTCTGCGCAAAAATATCCCCACCGACGGGCCCAAAGCCGCCGAGCCCGCCGAAGCACCCGCCGCTCCCCAGGACGACGACCTCTTCGACTCCACCCTCGGCGACGACTTTTCAATCGAAGAAGACCTCTAAACTACCATCTATAGCAGAAGGCGCGCCCGCCCGGGCGCGCCTTTTGCTTCTGAGCGCCGCGCGCTCAGAGCGTTTTCAGGATTTTTGCGGGTATGCCGCCGGCCACGGTGCGGGGCGGTACGTCGCGGGTCACTACGGCACCGGCGGCGATCACGGCTCCTTCGCCTATAGTGACGCCCTGGAGTATGGTCACGTTGGCACCTATCCACACTTTATCTTCAATCTTCACGGGCGCGGGCACCATATCGGCGCGCCTCTCGGGTGCCATAGCATGATTCAGCGTGGCTATCACGCAGTTATGACCTATGAGCACATCGTTGCCTATCGTGATGCCGCCCTGGTCCTGGAATTTGCATCCTGAATTTATGAACACGCGCCGCCCGATGCGGATGTTCTTGCCGCAATCCGTGTAGAATGGCGGAAAAAGCCCGAAATCCGGACTGATTTCCGAGCCCGTGAGCTCCTTCATGAGAGCCACGAGTTCCTCCTGCGTGTGATACGCATTATTTATCTCCATCGTGATGCGGATGGCTTCCTGGCTAAGCTCGTGCATCTTCACGTGCACCTCGGAGCGCGCCTCGATGGGAGCACCCGAGTCCATTATCCTCAAAAATTCCTCTGTGGTCATTTAGTTTACTTATTGAGTTGCTAAATTACGCAAAAACATTGATTTGGGCAAGGGGATAAACAGAAAGGAGGATGCGCGGGGCGCATCCTCCTTGTGCTTGTGCTGCGGGAGCGGGTTTACTTAGCGGGATAGATCTCGATAGACGAGATGTGGATCTGACCGGGCTTACCGCTCTCGGTTCCGAGGGTGGTGGTGGAACCCACGGTGAAAGTCACATCGCCGGAATTGCCGGTCCATGTGATTGTGGTGTCGTCGGCGGTCTGGGTGGCCACTGCGCCCGTGCTGGGAGCGAAAGTGGTGTAGCGCTTGGCACCGGTGGCGGTGTTGAGCGTGAACACAATCTTACCCATGGCAGCACCCTTGATATTGAGAGTGTTGTTTGCGTAGAGACGCAGAGTGCCAACGCCGTTATAGGTGTAGATGGCAGGAGCGGTAGCACCGCTGCTCTTGTCAGTAGTTAAAGTATAGCCGTTCTGAGTAAGGGAGCCGGTAACACTGTAGGGTGAAGCATCAGCGTGAGGCATCTCTCCAAGAGTAATGGTCACGGCGTCGCCCAGATCAGGAGCGGGACCGGGATCAGGCGTGGGATCCGGGGTGGGATCGGGAGTGGGCTCCACGGTGCTCTGGCCGTTGTAGCTCACCACCTTGTTGCCCTGAGCCATTTCGGGAGTGTTGCCCATGTAGTTGAGCAGCTTGCCTGCAACCACTACCTCGGCGCCCGTGGCGAGCTGATCTTTGGATGTGAACTTATCGCCGTTCAGCCAGTAGCCGCGGAAGATCTTGAAGGAAGCGCCGCCTTCGGCGTCCACGATTTCGTATGTGGCGTTGCCATAGCTGCCGGTGTCGATTTCGGTGATTTTGGAAATGATACCCTTCACGTACACGTCGTTTTCGGTCTGTGCGCCGGAGGCGAGAGCGTTGGTCACCTCAAGAGCCTTGGCCACGTTGTAGGGCGAGGCAAGGGTGCCTTCGCCCTGAGGATTGCCGGGGGTAGGATCAGGAGTGGGGGTCACGGAGGTGCCTTCGAGAGTGAAGTCGGTGAGGTTCTTCACGCCGGGGCCGCCGCAGTACTTCATCACGTCGCCCTTAACGGCCACGGCCTTGCCCAGCACGCCGGGGTTGTCCTGGAGGTTGAGGGTGGCGCGGATGTTGTTGTTGGGCAGCTGCAGGCCTACGCACTTCGATGCGTCGGTGCAGTCGGCGGTGGGAGCGATCACGATGTTGGTCTTGAGCTCGGCAGCTGCGCCGAAGATGGTCTTGTCGATATAGGTGCCGTCGGCGGGCATGGAGCCCACGATGTAGCCCTTGACCCATACGCCGGCGAATCCTGCGGGCGATTCGGTGGTGCTGGTGGGACCTGCGGCGATCACCTGTGCGGTGTTGTAGGGAGATTCCTGCGAGCCGTCGCCTGCGGGAACAGCGCCGCCCACTTCCACACCTTCGAGCTTGAACTCGGAGGAGGAACCGTTGTTGCCTGTCACGCCGAAGGTGCCCATGTAGGCAGCCAGGCGGCCGCGCACGGCCAGGAGCTTGCCCACGTTCTCGGGATGAGCCTTGATGTTGACGTATTCGCGCATTGCGCTACCCTCGGGGAGAGCCATCACGAGGCACTCGGCCACGTTCTTCGAGGAGGGATCGGATGCGATCACCACGGTATTTGCCAGGAAGGGATCGCTGCCCCATTCGATATCGTCGTTGCCGCTCACGGTCTCCACCTCGGGAGCCACGGTGCCCACGATATATCCCTGCACCCACACGGCGCCTGCGGGAGCGTTGCCGGCGGCCTGCGCCTGCACGGCCTCAGCCACGCTGTAGGGGTTGCTCTCAGCGCCGGGCTGAACGGTGGGATGGCCGAAGTTCATGCTGCTCTCGGCATCGAGCAGGGTGAGCTGCCAGGCCGAGCCGTAGTAGCCCAGGATACAAACCACGTCGCCGCGGCCTTCGGGCAGCGTGAGGTTCCAGAAGTTGGAGTAGCCGCTTGTACGCGCAGCCAGGGTGGCGCCGTTGGCGTCCACGATGTTCTGGCTCACGCCGCTGCTGTGGTAGGTCGAGTAGGTGTCGATGCCGGCGTTCTGCCACTCCACATTGTTGAAGCGCACGAGGCGGCCCTGATACTGCTGCAGGCCTGCGGGTGTAGCGGGCAGCTGGTCGAAGCTGTTGATCTGCAGGGTGTCCACCAGCGCCAGATCGGGCAGGCCGTTGAGCTGGGCGCCGCGGGTGAAGGTCTCGGGAGCCATGAAGGAAACTTCCCAGGCGTTGCCGGCCTCGTAGAACTCCTTGAGGCCCACCTGCATATATCCGTTGTATTTACCGATGTCCATGCCGGTGAGGTCCACCACCACTTCCTGGCCGCGACGATAATCGAGGTAGAGGTTGTAGCGGTTGATGCTGAAGGGCAGTGCTGCGGTGCCGTCGTCGATCACGAGGCTCTTGAACACGTTGCCGGCCTCGTCGGAGCTCACCACGCGGCCCTTGATGATATAGTGCGAGCCGTCGGGGCGTGCGGCGATCGTGGTGGCATAGTTGGTCTCTTCCTGCCAGAACTCGGCCTTGAGGTCGGCGATGGTGATATTGGCCTCGATAGTGGCCACGGGCACCGGCAGATTGGGGGTGTCGAAGTCGTCCTGGCAGGCGGTGAAGCCCAGGACGGCTGCGGCAGCGATGGCGAATGCCTTAGTTATGTTTTTTATGCTGTACATATCTGTGTGATGTGTGTCGTGAGTTATTCAGCTACGGGATAGATCTCGATGGAGGAGATGTGGATCTGGCCGGGCTTGCCGTTCTCGGTGCCCATAGTGGCGGTGGCGCCCACGGTGAAGGTCACGTCGCTGGAATCGCCGGTCCATGTGATGGAAGCGTCGTCGGTGGCCTGCGTGCCCAAGCTGCCGGCATTGGGCGTGAAAGTAGTGTAGCGCTTGGCACCGGTGGCGGTGTTGAGCGTGAACACAATCTTACCCATGGCAGCACCCTTGATATTGAGAGTGTTGTTTGCGTAGAGACGCAGAGTGCCAACGCCGTTATAGGTGTAGATGGCAGGAGCGGTAGCACCGCTGCTCTTGTCAGTAGTTAAAGTATAGCCGTTCTGAGTAAGGGAGCCGGTAACACTGTAGGGTGAAGCATCAGCGTGAGGCATCTCTCCAAGATTAATGGTCACGGCGTCGCCCACAGGCACGTCGGGCGTGGGATCAGGCGTAGGATCCGGGGTGGGATCGGGAGTGGGTTCGGGGGCCACGGTGGAGCCGTCGTAGCTCACCACCTTGTTGCCCTGTGCCATTTCGGGGGTGTTGCCCTTGAAGTTCACGAGCTTGCCCAGCACAATCACTTCCTTGCCCACCTCGAGCTGATTCTTGGCGGTGAATTTGTCGCCGTTGAACCAGTAGCCGCGGAAAATCTTGAAGGAAGCGCCGCCTTCGGCGTCCGAAATCTCGTAGGTGGCGTTGCCGTAGGTGCCGGTGTCAATTTCATTGACATTGGAAATGATACCTTTAACGTAGACTTCCGTCTCGGTGGTGACGTCGGCTGCAAGAGCGTTGGTCACCTGGAGAGCCTTGGCCACGTTGTAGGGCGAGGCAAGGGTGCCTTCGCCTGCGGGATCGGCGCCGGGGCCGGGAACGGGAGTGTCGCCGCCGCCGGAGGTCTGACCGTCGTAGCTCACCACCTTATTGCCCTGTGCCATTTCGGGGGTGTTGCCCTTGAAGTTCACGAGCTTGCCCAGCACGGTCACTTCCTTGCCGGCCTGAAGCTGATCGGCGGAGGTGAACTTGTCGCCGTTGAACCAGTAGCCGCGGAAGATCTTGAGCTCGTTGCCGTTCTCCACGTCGGCGATGGTGTAGGTGGCATTGCCGTAGCTGCCGGTGTCGATTTCGTCCACCGACACGATCATGCCCTTGACATACACCTCCGTCTCGGTGGTGGCGTCGGCCGCCAGAGCGTTGGTGATTTCCAGTGCTTTGGCTACATTGTAGGGCGATGCGGCTGTACCTTCGCCTGCGGGCTCCACCTCGGGAGCGGGTTCGGGCATGGCCGAGGGGTCGAAGTCAATGCATCCTTCCTCGTCGATCATGAGCACCTGCCAATCGTTGTTGTAGTAGCTGAGGATGCCCACAACGCTTCCGGTGCCGCCGGGGATGAGGTCGTTGTGCCAGGTGGAGCGGCTGCTGCAGCGGATGTTCAGGCGGTTGCCTGCGGCATCCTTCACGTAGCGGTTCTCGTTCTGAGAGGCTGCGAAGGGCTGGCCGGGGTTCTCAAAGGTAACTCCGTCCACGCGGATGAGCTGGCTCATATACTCCTGCAGGCCCTCGGTGGTCTTCTTGGCCTCCATCACGGTGGGGATATCCACCAGCATGGTGTCGACCTTGGAGGGGTAGCCTATGCTGTTGGCCTGCATGTGCTCGGTGAGCACGGCGTTCTCCAGGAAGGTGATCTCGGTGCCGCTGGCTGCGCCCACCTGGAAGAGGCCGGCGTAGCGGCCCACGCTCAGGCCCGAGAGGTTGAGGTATACCTCGCAGCCGTAGGGATACTGGTCGTTCAGCTTCTTGCTGCTGCTTGCGGTGCGGGCGGCGATGGTGAGAGCCTGTCCGTCTTCGCCCAGAATCACGATATTGTTGTAGATATTGCCGGTAGCGTCGGAGCTGATCACGCGTCCTTTGATGATGATTTCGCTGCCGGTGGGATTGCCGTCGGCATCCGTGTCGTCGTTGGTGAGGCCCACGGAGGTGTTGTAGTTGTTGGCGTCCTGCCAATACTTTTCCTTAATCTCCTTGACGTCGGTGTTAGCCATTCCCACCCATTCCGATGCGGGCTCGGCGATGGGAGGAAGAGCCATGTCGTTGTCGCAGGCGCCCAGGGCTACGGAGCCCAGAGCTGCGGCGGCGATATATAAGAGCGATTTTTTCATTGCTTATATTATATATATGTGTGAGGGGAGACTGAAATTAGAAGCGCACGCCCACGTTGAGGAACAGACGGATGCCCTGCGCATACTGGTAGCGGTTGGGGTAGGCATCTCGGTCGTAGTTCTTCGTGTCCACGCGGCCCTGCTGGTAGGCGTAGGTCACGACGTTGCGGTTGTTGAGCACGTTGTTCACGTTGAGGTTGAAGTTCAGGCTGGGGCCGTTGCGGAAGTAGATGGCCTTGCCGATGCTCAGGTTGAGAGTGAAGTGCGAGTCGAGCTTGTCCTGCTTGGCCAGTTCCTCTATCTTGGCGAGAATCTCGCTCTCGGTGGGGTACATTGTTGCCAGGCCGGGCATAGACTCATGATAGGCGGGCGAGATGTTCACGTAGGCGTCGCCCTGCCAGGTACCGTTGACGTTGAAGAACCAGTTCTTGGGAGCGGCGTAGTCCAGGGCCACGTTGAACTGGCTCTGGGGCGTCGAGCCCATATAGTAGTTCTTGAGATAAACGGTATTGGTCACGTCGGGGTAGAGGCCGTTCTCGAAGGAGCGGGTGCCCTTGGGGTTGTTCTTGTACTGGAAGCGGGCGTAGGTGCCGGCGAAGGATGCCGTGAGGCTGGAGGTGATCTTGTAGCTCATGCCCAGCTCGATGCCCTTATACTCGCGCTTCACGCCCTCGAGGGCGAAGATGGCGTACGTGTTGTAGGTCTCGTCGTAGAAACCGGTGCGCTCCACGGCGCGGTCCATCATTGTGTAGTAGCCGGTGAGGATACCGCGGAAGCGGCGGTAGTTCCATACGTAGGAAGCGTCCACGCTCAGGTCGAGCTGCGTCTGCGGATTGGCGATGGTGGTGTTCTTCACGCGGGGAGCGATGAAGATGTTGTCGGCCAGCGGGGCGCGCGAGCCGTACTGCGCCTGCACCACGAACTGGTTGCGGCCGTCGAGCTTATAGGTAACGCCTGCCTTCACGGCGCCGGTGAAGAAATTCTGGCTCTTGCTTTTGCCCAGCGAGCCCTCCACGAAGTTGCCCTCGGCATCGTAGCTGCCGGCGCCGTAGCCGGGAGCACGGCCGTTGCGCATGTGGCCGTCGCGCTGGAAAGTGGTGAAGCCCAGCTTCACGCCGTAGTTGATGTCCCACTTGGGCAGCGTCACCACGTTCTGGGCCCAGAGACCGGCCTGAACGGCGTTGATGTCGTAGTCATAGCCGAAACGGTCGCCCTTCACCACGCGGCGGTTGGGGTTGTCCAGGTCGTTCTGGAGGTTGCCCGGGGCGATGGTGATGTCGCGGTCCGAGAAGGGGTCAACGTCGGTCCAGAATTCGCCGCCCAGCAGGTCGCGGATGGTCTTGTAGTTGCTGGAGCGTGTGTAGTTGAAGTCCACGCCTGCCTGCATGGCCACGCGGCGCGAGAGCGACGTGTTCATGTAGCTGTTGAACATGGCGTTGAACTGGTTGTTGGTGCGGTTCTCGAGGATGTAGCTCGAGCCCTTCTTGTCGGCCGCGCTCAGCGATTCATTCTGGATATTGTTGAGGCGGTTGATGCTGTAGAGGTTATCCCAGTTGATCTGGCGGAAGCTGTCGTCGTTCTGCCACAGCCAGGTGTAGTACTCGCTCTGCTCCGTGGGTTCGCCGTCGTTCAGGTAGTAGCTGGGCAGATAGCGGTAGTAAGTGGGGTTCGGGTCGTTGGCCTTGTAGTACTGCAGGGCGCTGCGGGTGTACTGCACCCAGCGCACGGCGGCTGCGGTGTTCACCGTGGTGTTGCCCTTCTTATAGAGCCAGTTCAGGATCACCGTGGGGTCGAAAGTCTCCGTTATGCGGCTGGAGCGCTTCTTGCCGTCCTGCCAGCCCCAGAAGGGATTGTAGAGGTTATCGTCGGTGAGGTCGTAGACTTCCTGATAGGTAGCACCGCCGGTGGCGCGCTGCGTGGGACCGCCGAAGGCCGTGAGCGTGAGCGAGTTATTCTCGTTGAATTGCTTCTCCAGGCTCAGGAAGAGACCGCCGCTGTTGTAGAACGTGCCGGGCTGCACGCCTTCCTTGGCCACGCGGCCGATGGCGCTCACGGTGTAGGCCCAGCCGTGCTTGTTCATGCCCGACGAGTAGGTGAGCATGCCGCGCACCATGTAGTTGCTGTTGGTGAATGCCACGCTGCCGTTGAAGCCCGGAGCGTAGAGGTCGGTCACCGTGTTGTAGTTGGTGGAGCCGGCGATGTCGCCGAAGCCGTAGTTCGACGCGCCCAGGCCCACCGTGTTGGTGCGGTTGCGGAAAGCGCGCGAGCTCATGCCCAGCAGCGAGTTGAAGTTGAAGCGGCCGCGGATCACGTCGTTGAACTTGATACCGTTGATGTACACGCTCTGATACTGGCTGTCATAGCCGCGATAGTTGAAATACATCGGGCCGAAGTTGTACGAGGCTGTACTGTAGTAGATGTTGTCGCTGGCGCCCGTGAGCGACGACACACCCTGGCTCGTGCCTTCCTCGTCGTCGAGGGCAGCCTCGTCAAACATCAGGTCGTCCGAGCCGCCGAAGTACTCCTCCACGGCATTTTCAGTTACGGGCACCAGAGTGATGGTACCAATGTCGAGCGTGCCGTCCGTCACGTCCACGTCGACGCCTGCGGGCTGATAGCCCTCGGCCGTCACAATCATGTAGGCCTTTCCGGTGGGAAGCTTGTCCAGTGTGAAATCGCCGTTGTAGCCGGTGAGGGCGCTCGCGCCCTGAAGCTCAACTTTCACGCCGCCCACAGGAGTGCCCGTGGTGCCGTTCACCACCACGCCCGAGAGCGCGGAGGTCTGTGCTGTCAACGCCAGAGTCGATGCCAGCAGCATGAGCAGAAACAGTTTTAGTCTCATACGTAGTTAAGAAATGATTTGTATATTTAGATTTCTATATTTGCGTGTCATGCGCGCGCAGGTGCGCAATTACGGCTCAAATATAGTTAAAAAAAATGAAACAGCCCCTTTCAACGGTTGTTTTTAACTAAAATACACCTTATAAGTTATAAGTCTTAAAATACTTATTAGCCTTTTGCAAGCGCTGGTTGGAATCAATTCATGGCGGTGGTGGAAAGGTGGCTTCAAAGCTCTGCAAAGCAACCTGAGAAGAGAAAAGTAACGCTGTCAATTTCCACAACACTATATTTTGTGCCATTTAAGCAATTTATTACCAAATATGTTGAATAACACCCCCATTTTAATATGCTTAAAGTGTAATTATTGCTACTTTTGCATAATGAAGAATTTATGGTTAGGCATCCTACTCACAATGCTTGGAGCTCCGGCACAAGCACAAACGATGGTGCCCGAGGATTACTATGTCGCTGCATTTAATGAGATGTCCGATATGCTTGCAGGCCGTGAATCGCTATCTATAAAACGGGCTGTATATCTTGCGGAATGGGCATACTATGAAGGCTGCTTGGATTATAAAACGGACTTCTGTGATGAAATAAATCGAATTGTAAAATTTCTTAACCGGTTTTATGATACGAACAAACTTAGCTTATATAAAACAGGAAAACAAATGGCTTTAAATGAATATTTTTTTAGACCATATTCAGGGAATAATTACGAGCCGTATACGTATGATTTTAACAGGTATTCTCTTGATGAAAATTCATGGGAGAACCAATTTGTATCTAAAGTTCTAAAAACACATAAGGGACAATGCCGTTCTCTTCCATGGATGTATAAAATTTTAGCTGCTGAGATAAATGCTGATGTGGCTTTAGCCCAGGCACCACGACATTCGTATATTGTGTATGAGGATAAGGATAGTCTAACTCCTGAAGCTTGGATTAATCTTGAACTGACAACTCACCAGATGCAGCCTGCCTGGTGGATTAAAAAGGACTTTGAAATTAGCGATTCAGCAGTTATGGTAGGAACGTATATGACTCCTTTGACAGATATTCAAACAGTCGCATGTCAGATGGCCGAGCTTGCCTTTGGCTATTTTAAAAAATTTAATCGTTATGATAAATTTACTTTCTATTGCTCCAGCCGCTCTTTGGAATTTTATCCAATGTACCCGAATGCGTGGATAATAAGAGGAAAATCAATAGAACAGATATTATTGGATTATCTTGAGACTATAGAATATAAAGTAGATGATTATGCTGCTCATTTAATATCATTATTGAATGAAACTAAATGGAGATTTGACAAAACATATATGACAGCAGAAACGGAAGAAATAAGAGAACGCCGAAAGCAACGAGCTGCTGAAGCACAAAAATATACACATGATAAACTCTTACCGAAATGAAAATAACAGCAATATTAATTGTACTGATGAATTGTTCTCTGTGTAGTTATGCCTATACTAATTTATCTCCATATTCTTTTTGTGGAAGTAACCCAATATCTTATATAGATCCTACCGGGTGTTTCATAGAAGGTGTAACAAAAAAGGATGCGGCTTTGGTTGTAGAAGACATTAGGGCGATGTTTCCGGGTGAAGATTTTTCTAACTTTAGAAGCCTGATAATCCAATCAGGCAAGAAACAGAATGGTAAATCACTTGCTCCGATATCCAACGACGCGCTTTCAGAGGCCTTAAGTGGAGTTACTCTAAGCGAAGACCAACAGGCTTTGGTGGAAATAGTAGTAAATACTTTAAATTCTAATGATGCACATGTGGTTGAGTATCGAAATTCTGATGAGACTCTCTCTAATCAAGGAGAGCGAGCCTTTTTGCCTGGTTACATGAATGGAGAAGCATCTCAATATATGCCGCAAATACTTGAAAATAATGGAGGTTTACCTTTATGGCTAATAATTATAGATGGAGGATATGGAGCAACTGTACCCACGAACAACGGTTCACATTCTGTAGTTGTAATGGATGGCATTCATCCTAATGGACGGCCGGTAACTTCCGGACATGAAATATTCGGGCATGGACGTTCATGGTCGGCTGGCTATCGTGAGAAATACCAACATGTAGAACCTGTTAGAACTGAAAATCTTATTTTAAGAGTGATGGGCATCCAATATATAAATACCGGCATTAATCATGGCCCCGGTACCGCGATCCCACAACCATATTTATTACCTAAATTCAGATAAATGAAATCTATTGTTGCAGTTTGTGTTATAATTTTACTTGTTCCGTTTTGTGGCTATCGGCTGAGAAGCCAAGATTTTGACATAGATGATGAGGAGCAAGAAAACCTTATGGGCATAATAAATATTGACGACTCGGTATCGCGAGTAATTGATGGCAGAAAGTACCTTTACTATATCAAAGGACACATTGGCCACATCTGGTCTTTGGTAATTCCCTGCGATGACCGCTATATCTTTGTGGCTGGCAACACGCGAAGCAATAGCTGCAGCATTGACACGGTCTATGTAAACAATAAAATACTGGAATGGGGAACGGACACATTGGAGTCTTTTCATAATTTGAAGTCTGTAGACATAGACTATTATTGGCCTTTTTATGAACGGTTAGTATTGTTCTCAGCAGAAAATAAGGTTGTCTTCGATTGCTCAAATATGGTATGCTACAGCGGAGTCGACAGCATGGCCTTTAATCAAAAATTAAACAGTCTGAAATATTTAATGTATTGGATTGCAACTCCGCCAGAGGTCCAAGAGAAGCTTTCGTCACCTTTTTAAATACACCGTATAAAACTTATAAGTCTTAAAAAACACATAGGACGCAAAAGACGCGCCCCAATCATGAGGCGCGTCTTTTGCAAGCGTGGGCTGGAATCAGTTGAGGGCGGTGGTGGAGAAGTAGGCGTCGCGGATGGGCTTGGTCACTTTGCTGCCGGCGAGCGGGAGCTCGGCCTGCAGGCGGATGTCGGCGCTTGAAGCGCCCACCTTCACCAGATACTTGCCCGGGTCGATGTTCCAGCTGCGGACGCCGTCCGTGCGGGTGTAGTAGCCCAGCTGGTCGGGGTGCAGAGTGATGGTCACGCGGCACGTCTCGCCGGGTTTCAGCGGCACGCGTGCGAAGCCCTGCAGTTTGATTGGCCGCAACTGCTGATCTTCCTGGCCGGGGGCGATGTAGAGCTGCGCCACTTCGTCGGCGGCAACGGTGCCGGTGTTGGTCGCGTCGAACGACACCTCTATGCCATCGGCTTCGGTGGTTGCGTCCTGCGCCACGGCGAGGTTGCCGTAGGCAAAGGTGGTGTAGCTTTTGCCGTGGCCGAATTCCCACTGCACGCGCGGATCGCGCTCGGCGGAGTACATGTAGCACAGCGGACCGTACACTTCTTCGGCGGGGTAGCTCACGGAGAGCTTGCCGGAAGGAGAGATGTGGCCGTAGAGAATATCGGCCACGGCATTGCCGCCTTCTTCGCCGGGATACCATGCCTGAAGCACTGCTGCACACTTGTCGGCCAGGTCGCCCACCACCTGGGCGCGCCCGCCGAAGAGCACGAGCACTACAGGCTTGCCCGTGGCCACGAGTGCCTCCACGTACTGCTTCTGGCGGCCGGGCAGTCCCAGACCCTGACGGTCTCGGTTCTCGCCGCACAGCATCACGTTTTCGCCCATGGCGGCCACGATCACGTCGGCCTCGGCGGCCATGCGCAGGGCTTCGGCCTCGTCTGCTTTCTCGCCCGATTCCACTTTGCGGCGCAGCAGTGCGTATTCCCAGGCCCGTTCGTCGCCGCCGAATGTGGCTTTGGTTTCAATCGTGTCGGTCCAGTCGCAGCCGCGCGAATAGGTCACCTCGGTACCCTCGGGCTTAAGCTGCTGCATGCCTTCGAGCAGCTTCACGATGTGGGGGTCGGACGGTTCCTCGGTGCGCCGCTTCCAGAAGTAGTTCATGCTCGGGAATGAGTAGTCGCCGCACATGGCCCAAATGGAGTTGGCGTTGGGGCCGGTCACGAATACCTTCTTTCCGGCGGCCAGAGGCAGCACGCCGTCGTTTTCGAGAAGCACCACCGACTGGGCGGCGATATCCCTGGCCGTGCGGCGCTCCTCTGGCGTGTCGAGTACGATTTTGTCCTTGCTGTAGAGATAGCCGTCCTTATCGAAAAGACCGGCCTTGAACTTATAGCGCAGCACGTTTTTCACGGCTCGCTCCAGTGTCTCGGGTTTCACCAGTCCGCGGTCGATGGCCTCCTGCAGGTGGGCGTAGCACGAGCCGTGGGGGAAGTCCACGTCGGTGCCCGCGTTGATGGCCATTGCGGCTTTCTCCACGCTGTCGGCGCCGGGCAGTTGGTCAATGGCCGTGTAGTCGCTCACCACCATGCCGTCGAATCCCACGTAGCCGCGCAGGATGTCGCTCAGTATATAGTCATTGGCGGCGCAGTTGGTGCCCTGCACGGCATGATAGCCCGGCATCACGGCCACGCTTCCGGCTGTTCTGATCATGGCCTCGTGGGGCAGCAGGATTTCTTCCATCATCTCCTTTTCATCGGCATCGCCGCCACCCCCATAGCCCAGGTAATGCTTCGAGCAGGCGCCCACGCCGCGGCGCAGGTCGTCCAGCTGCAGGCCGCGGGCGAATGCCGTGCCCATCACGGCCGAGAGGTAGTCGTCCTCGCCGTAGGATTCCTCCAGGCGGTTGAACGACGGGTCGCGGCACACGTCCACCATGGGCGAGAGCGACAGCACGCCGCCCGTCTGCCTCAGGGCGCGGGCCGTCTGGCGTGTCTTCAGTTCCATCAGCTCGGGATTGAACGAGCATGCCTGGCCTATCTGCTGCGGGTATATCGTGGAGCCCAGCGTGTTGACACCGCTCAGCACCTCTTCATGAAACAGCGCCGGGATGCCGTTGGGCGTGTTCTTCATGATCCACTCCTGCACGGCGGCCACGCGGTCGCGCAGCACGTTCGGGTCTATAGGCTCCTGGCTTGCGAACTGGCAGAAATGGCCTATGCCGTTAGGTATCAACGAGTCGCACTTTGCCGGATCGAGATTGCCGTTTTCATCGAAAAGCACATCCATCATGCAGCTGCGCAGCTGCATGATACGCTCCTCCTGCGTCATTTTCTCATAAAGTTCGTCCACACGGGTGTCAATATCGGCCGTCTTACCGCTGCCGCACGCCGTTAGTGCCGCCGTAGCACACATAGCCATTGCAATTCTATTCATCAAATTATCAGGTATTAAATTTCAGTGCACAAAGATAATAATTTTATAAAATTTATAATGCTTATAAAACGCATAAAACTTATAAGAATTATATCAATGGATTTCCCCTGCGCCTCCGCGGATTTCGCGCCCGGCTACCGCAGCCGAGAATCGGCGGAGCTGCCAGGCCACCATGGCGGCGGTGATGAGGGTGGCCACGAGGTCGCTCAGTGGGAAAGAGAGCCACACGCCGCGCAGCCCCAGGGCGTCGGGGAGCACCAGCAGGAGCGGAATGAGGATGAGCACCTGGCGCGTGAGGCTCAGAAACACGCTCTTGGCCGCGGCTCCTATGCTCTGGAAGAGCGTGGTGCTCACGATCTGGAAGCCCACCACCACGAAGGCGGCCATTGCTGTGCGCAGCGCCGTGTCGGTGGCTGCGATCAGCGATGCGTCCACCGTGAAGGCACGCGCTATCCACTGCGGCACGAGTTGCGCGCCGGCGCAGCCCAGCGCGGTCACGGCAGTTGAGGCCGCCACGGCCAGCATGTAGGTGCGACGCAGGCGGTGGAGCTGCCGCGCGCCGTAGTTGTAGCCTATGATGGGCTGCATACCCAGGCAGATACCCAGCACGAAGGAGGTGAGCAGCGTGGCGTAGGTGGTGAAGATGCCGGCGGCGCCGATGGCCATGTCGCCGCCGTGGGAATGGAGCGTGCGGTTGATGATGATGTTGATGAAGCTGGCCGCGAAGTTCACGAGCGAGGGCGCGGCGCCGATGGCCACGATCGACCACACCACGCGCCATTGCAGCCCAAAGGTGCCTCGGCGGAAGCGCACCGTCACGTCGCGGCGGAAGAAGTGGGCGAACACGAACACGGCACACACGCCCATGGCGATATCCGTGGCGATGGCTGCGCCGCGTATGCCCATGTCGAGCGTAAAGATGAAGATGGGGTCGAGCACTATGTTCACCACAGCGCCGATCACCATGGTCATCATTGCGCGGGTGGGATAGCCCGAGGCGCGCATGATGTTGTTGAGGCTGAAAGCCAGATTGGTCATGAACAGGCCGGGCAGTAGCGTGGCCACGAGGTCGCGGGCGTAGGGCAGCGTGGCGTCGCTGGCGCCGAAGAGGCGCAGCACGGGGTCGAGGAAAGCGTAGAACAACGCCATATAGCACGTGGCGAATATCACCAGCAGCGTCAGTGAGTTGCCCAGGGTGTGCTCGGCCAGGTCGTGCCGCCCTTCGCCCAGGTGGATGCTCACTCGCGACGACGCACCGGCGCCCACGAGCACGCCCAGCGCGGTGGTGATGTTGAGCACCGGAAAGGTCACGGCCAGGCCCGCGATGGCGTCGGGGCCCACGCCCTGGCCTATGAATATGCGGTCCACCACGTTGTAGAGCGACATCACCAGCATGCCCGTCACGGCGGGGAGCGAGTAGCGCCATAGCAGCCGTCCCACGGGCAGCGTGGCCAGGTCGCGCAGTTTTTGCGATTGGTTGCTGTTCATGATTTCATGCAAGCGGGGACCGCGACAACAGTAGTGCAGCGGTCCCCGGCTGTTAACTTTAAGTCAGGCGCTTATTCGCCGGCAGCTATGCGGGCGCGCTCCATGTATTTGCGCAGGTCGGTCTGCTGGCCCTGGGCATACTGATACGAGGGATACTTCTCCACGATAGTCTTGTAGGCTTCGTATTCGGCCTTGTAGTTCTGCTGTGCGCGATACACGTTGGCCAGCTTGATGAGCACCAGGGGCACGATGTCGGGATTCTCGTCGGCGGTGGAGATGGCGCTCTTGTAGGCCTTCACGGCCTCGTCGAGGCGGTCGAGGTTCACGTAGCAGTCGCCCTTGAGGCAATCTGCGCCGGCAGCCACGATCTTGTCGTCGATGGATGCGTCCTTCAGGTATTTGAGGGCTTCCTCATAGTTCTGCTGGCCATAGTAGCGGATGGCCACTTCCAGCTTTGCGCGGTTGCCGCTCTTGTGTCCGGCCTTGGCAGCCTCTTTGTAGAGGTCCATGGCGATGCTGTCGTTCACCTCGATGTCGGCCTTGCCTGCGAGATCGTCGGCCTTGCGGCTGCCGCTCTGGTTGATGAAGAACCACACGAAGGCGGCCACTACGATTACGATGCAGAACACGAGCGCTCCCATGAGCTTGCCCTTGTTGGCCTTGGCTTTTGCCAGCAGCACGTCGCCGTCGGCGAGCTGTTCGGGCTTTTTGAGTTCGGGTTTGTTTTCCATATATGATGTTTGTTGTATTCGCGTTGAGCGCAGCGGCTTGCCGCGCCTATCGAAGTGCAAAAATAGCGCAAATTTGGCTAATGTGGAAATTTTAGGCGATATTTTTTGTTTTACGAGTGCGAAAGCACTAAATTTGCGTACATCAAAAACCGTTTTTTATGAAAGAATTCACCATACAGGTCCCCGTGACCGAGCTTTCCTACGACGAACTCACCCCCGACGAGCGCCTGCTTGTCGACACCGCCCGCGAGGCCACCACACGCGCCTACGCCCCCTACAGCCATTTCCGCGTGGGCGCCGCCATCCGCCTCGACAACGGCGAGATAATCCCCGGCAGCAATCAGGAAAACGCCGCCTTTCCTTCCGGTACCTGCGCTGAGCGTTCGGCCTGCTACTACGCCCACGCCCGCTATCCCGAGGCACGGTTCGAAGCCATTGCCGTGACAGCCGTGGGCACCGACGGCTGCGAGCTCGACGAGCCAGCCAGCCCCTGCGGAGCATGCCGTCAGGCCCTCATGGAATATGAGCATCTGGCAGGTCGGCCCGTGCCCGTATATATGGCCGGGAAGAACAAGATCTACAAGCTGCCATCCGTCTCGGCCCTTCTCCCCTTCACCTTCGAGGAATTCTGATGGATCTGCGCCTGAGCAAGCTGCGCGAGCGTCTGGCCGGCTACTTCGACCTATCGGATTTCCTAATCCCGCAGTCCGAGGCGGAGCAGGCCATTCGCGAGGGGGTGTCGTTTCGCGGCACCAACATCCTCATCCTCATCGTGGCCATTTTCATAGCCTCGCTGGGACTCAACACCAATTCCACCGCCGTGATTATCGGTGCCATGCTCATCTCGCCCCTAATGGGTCCCATCATTGGCATCGGCCTCGGTGTGGGCGTGCACGACTTCGAGCTCATCAAGCGCGCTTTCCGCAACCTCCTGACGGCCACCATATTCAGTGTGGCCACCTCGTGCATTTTCTTTCTCATATCGCCCGTCAACGAGCAGCATAGCGAGCTGCTGGCCCGCACATCGCCCACGATCTACGACGTATTCATCGGATTCTTCGGCGGCGCTGCCGGCATCCTGGCCATAGGCAGCCGCGTGAAGGGCAACGTGATTCCCGGCGTGGCAATAGCCACGGCCCTCATGCCCCCGCTATGCACCGTGGGCTATGGCCTGGCCACCCTGCAGCCGGCCTACTTCCTGGGCGCACTCTATCTCTTTTTCATCAACTCCGTGTTCATAGCCTGCGCCACCACCGTGGGCGTATGGCTCATGAAGTACAAGGCGCACGACTTCAGCAACCCGCGCCGCGCCCGCCGCGTGCGCCGCGCGGTCTACGCCGTGGCCATTCTCACGATGGTGCCATCGTTCTACCTCACGTGGCGCATGTTCCGCCAGTCGCAGTTCGAGACCGAGTGCAGTCGCTTCGTGGCCCGGGAATGCGACTTCGACGGCACCCAGGTGCTTCGCAGCACAGCCGACTGGGACGGTGGCCGGCGCCCCGTGCTCACGATCAGCCTCGTGGGCCGAGTGCTTCCGCAGGACTCACTGCTGATTGCACTCACCGACGCACTGCCCTCCTACAACCTTGCCGGCACACGCCTGCGACTGATTCAGGGCGACGACCGCAGCGAAGGCCTCGACGCCACCAGGCTCTCAGGCGAGATGCTGCGCGATGTGTACACCGTCACGCAGGACCGTATATCCCGCCAGGCCGGCGAGATCGACTCCTTGCGCTCCATCGTGGCCACCGCATCACGCAACGACACCATCAGCGCCACCCTCGCTCCGGAGCTCGCCGTGCTCTTCCCCGACGTGCGCGATATCGCCGTCTCCCGCGCCATATCCGCCGATGTGGCCACCCGCGCCCTCGACACCCTCGACATAGCCTACGTCACCCTATCACGCCCGATGCCTGCTCCGGCAGCCCTGAAATTTCGCGATTATCTGCGCGCCCGCCTCTCCCGCCCGCGCCTTCAGGTGGTCTCCGCACCTCAGCGCGAGGCCACACCGCAATCCCGCGCGGATTAAGAGCCCGTAAAATCCGCGGCGCCGCGAACCATATATCTGTGTGCGTTGTTTAAAAAACATAAATAATCCTTAAACACACACAGATATGATACGTGAACTCATCATCGCAGGTTGCGGCGGATTCGTAGGCACCGCCGGACGTTATCTCGTAGGAAAATGGTCGGCCGGGATGTGGCACGGTTCTTTCCCAATGGGCACATTCCTCGTCAATGTCATCGGCTGTTTTATTATAGGCCTCTTCTTCGGGCTGCTCGAAAACGCCAAAGTGATGACACCCAGCCAGAACGTTCTCCTCATCACCGGCTTCTGCGGTGGCTTCACCACGTTCTCCTCATTCGCCGACGATATGTGGATTCTCGGCAGCAAAGGCGACTGGGGCACCTTCGCCCTCTACCTCTCCGCCAGCGTTATCCTCGGCATCCTCTGCGTGTGGGCCGGCCGCGCCATCATCCGCTGATCCAATCCTCTCGATAACACCATTCAGCCATTCCCGCCCTGCAGGAATGGCTGAATCGCATTTTATTAAAGCTTGTTTTATTAAGGATTATTATTAAGCGTACTTAATAAAACTCATCGTGCACGGCTATATGTCACGAAGCTGTAGCTGAGGCC
>CAMWRI010000021.1 GCA_947176585.1 uncultured Porphyromonadaceae bacterium | reverse complement strand
GATAGAGCATCAGCGAGCCGACATCAAGGAGCGCCAGCTGAGCGCCGACCGTCAGAAAAGAGCTCTCTCCGAACGCATGCGCGACCTCGAGAATCAGGTGGGCCGGCTCGAAGCGGAGCGCGAGCAGTACGACCTCGAAAACAAAAGCCTGCTCAACAAGCTCAAGGTGCTGGCCGTGCAGAATCCCGACCTTGATATTGCCGCCATCGGATCGCTTCCGTCAGTCGACAACGAGGAACTTGACGCTCTCAGGAAAGAGAACCACACCCTCAAGGAAGATCTGGATAAAGCCGCCAATCAGCTGGAAATAGCCAATGAGCTGTACAACGACGAGCATCGCCGCCTCAAGGCTGCCATGCGCGATATTGAGGATCTGAAAGCTATCACCGAACAAGTCGAAGTAGTCCGGAAGGCCATCGCCGACCGCGATACCCGCATCGAACGCCAGCGCGAAAAAATTCGCGATCTCAAGCAAGAGATCGAGACGCTGAAATCTGAAGCTGCCAGGAGCGCAGAGGAATGCGCCGCGAAGATATCGCAGCTTCAGGAGCAGCTGGCAGCACAAATGCCCCCTACAGCCATTGAGATTGAGGAATATGAAGCAGCCCCGAGCCCCGAGGAAGTGGAAGCAGTGGCCTCGGCCCCTGCCGCCGGCAAGAAACAGGCGCGCAAGCGCAAGCACCGCACCCCCCGCCAAGAGGAGGACGCTCCGCGCATCAGCGATGCCGATCTAATGGACGTAGAAGCCGGCTTCGCCGGGAGCGACTGGTTTGGCTCGGCCGAACCTGAGCCTCGCGAAAAGGCGGATAAAACGGACCGTGCCGATGATTTTGGCTATCATGCTCCCGAGCCCAAGCCACGCCCCTACGACGACGGCATGCAGATGAGCCTCTTCGACTAAAAAATAAATGGTTAAAGGGCCTTAACGACCACCTAAAAGATTTTAAAGACCTTTAGTTTTCAGATTCAGAATCTTCCGCAGCAGTGGTTTCTTCAGCCGCGGCAGGCACTTCTTCCTCCGCAACAGAAGCTTCTTCAACCGCTACTGGCACTTCTTCAGCCGTGGCAGGAGCTTCTTCAACCGCTGGCGGCGGTGCAGGCTGCAATGCCGACGGCGGCGGAGTGGCCGGCATAGTCTTTTTGGGAGCTTTGGGCACCTCTATAACGGGACGCGGTGCCGTAGCCATCAGCTGCTCCATCTCCTCGGGTACTACGAAAATATCAAAGCGGTCGAGAGGGCGGATGCCTTCAAACCATTTGAATTTCGACAGGAAAAACTGATTCTTCTTGGCAAGAAACAGCGGTGTGACGGTGCCGGAAGTTTCCGGCCACATGTGAATGCGTTGCACCATCTGCTTCTCGAAATCGGCAGAGAGAAAACTGCTCTCGGCATTAACGATCTTATTTATCGTAGAATCCTGTTCCTCGGGATACATAATTATTTCCACATTGCCGCTCACGTCGAGATGCCTTATCTCTCCGTCGGTGAAATAAGCTGTCATCTGCTTGCCGCTCAACTGGCTGTAGTGCACATCCTCGATATGCTCGGCAGTAAAGGCGTTCTGCGGCAGATCGGCACGATCCACGGTGGAATCGTTGAGATGCAGTTCGATTATGTCGCCGAAAATCTGGCGCTGCTCGCTCCACACCACCGGATTCACATACATGCGCAGCATAGAATCGCGCTGAGTGAAGCGGATTGAATCCGCCACGCCCTGCATATCCACGCGCCAGAAGCGCACCCGCGGATAAACCACGGCCACATGGCTCGTATCGGCCACGGTGCGGGCCGGCGTGCCCGTGAGCGTATCCTCCGGTACTTCCGTGAACCGTATATCCCGCACGCTCTCTATATATCGTCCGTGCATATAGAGCGTATCGCCCTGATTATACTGGCGCATCTCGGCATGGCCTGTGATGAACGCGCTGTCGAGTTCCTGATCGTAATAGCCGTAGTCGCCGAGCACAATGGAGCAGTTGGCGGTGTCGGTGAGTTCCACACGTCCGAAACCTTCGCCATAGCCGGCAGCCTTGTCGTAGAAAATGGTATCGGCGGTGAGTTGCTGGCCTCCCTCCGATCCCACGATCGTGGAGCGTGCGTAGAGGTTGCTCACGTTGGTCTCCGTGTTGTAGTTGCCCTCGGTGGTGAAAATCGTGGCCTGCGCATTGATCACGCGGCTGGGAGAATAAAGTTCGGCCACGTGAGTATCGGTATTATAATATAATGTATCGGTGAAGATATCGAGCGTGTCGCCGTCGGAATGAGAATTGAGATGCACGCGGCCATAGAAATTGGCCTCCTTGGTCGAGGGCATGTACTCGCCTTCGATACTGCGCAGCCGGTTGTGGGCATCAGTGAGAGTGCCGCCGGAGGTATAATATCCTATGTCGGCGCGCAAGTCGTAGGTGAACACCGGCGTTACGAGCTCTACATCTCGGTTGATGAGGCGCACGTCCTTACCGGCATCCGAATATAGATAAGCCACTTCCGACGGGCCGTCGTAGTTAAGCTCGTCGGCATACACAAACAGCGTGTCGCCCTGCTCCATGCTCACATTTCCGAAGGCATCCATCGACTCCGTGTCGGGATAGAAATGCGCGCTGTCGCACCGCATCTCCATTGGGCCTTTGGTGAACAGCACATTGCCCTGCACCACCATGAATTCGTCGTTCTGCGCCTTGCGCAGCACATCGGCATGCTCGAGAAACACTCGGTTGCCGGCAGTGCGGTCGGCCGACGGAATGCTCGGCGCAATCACAGGCACAGCGCCGTGGGCTTGCGACAATGCGGGCACACCCACACTCACCGCAGCCAGGCCGGCCACGCAAGCCACACACCAAGCACCACCGCGCATCTGAAAGCCTGTTACTTAGATTTGATCCATCCTTTGTGACGGAAGTCGCAGCCGCGCCAGCCGTCCTCGATACGCACATACGTGTCGGCTATCTTCTTTTCGAGCCACTTGTCGATGATCTCCTGCTTGGTTGCATTCTCATACATATCCTTGAGCAGCTGATAATCGTCGCCCAGATTGGCCTGATGGGGCTCGATGCGGTTCGTGAGCTTCACGATGGCCACGATCTCGCGGTCGCGCTTGGGGTCTTTCATCACGAAAGGCTTGGATATTTCTCCGGGCTGCATCTCGGCCACCACGCGTGCCACTTCCTGCGGAAGCTGCGACATCTGGAACACGGTGGTGCCGGTCTCCTGGTTCATCATCACGCCGTTGCTGTAGCGCGTGTCCTTATCCTGGGAGATATAGCGGGCGGCAGTCTCGAAGTCGAGTTTCTTGTTGTCCACGATATCGGTGCGCACGCTGTCGAGACGCACGATAGCTTTGTTCAGGTCGTCTTCGCTCACCTTGGGACGCAGCAGGATATGACGGCAGTTGATGCGGTCGCCGCGCTTCTCGATGAGCTGGATAATGTGGAAGCCGAACTCAGTCTCCACGATTTTCGACACTTTCTTGGGATCGTTGAGGTTGAAGGCCACCGCCGCAAATTCGGGCACCAGTGTGCCGCGGCCCACGAATCCGAGCTCGCCGCCACGGATACCCTCGGGAGCCTCGCTGTAGAGAATGGCAAGCGTGGAAAACTCGCTTTCTCCACGGTTCACGCGGTCGGTATAGTCGCGCAGACGCGCTTTCACATTTTCAATTTCCTCACGTGGCACCGGCGGATTGATGGTCACGATCTGCACCTCCACCTGCAGGGGCACGAAGGGAATACTGTCCTGCGGCAGCTTGTTGAAATAGCGGCGCACATCCGAGGGGGTGACCTTCACGTTCTTTGTGAGCGACTGGCGCACCTGCTGCACGCGGTAGCGATTCGCCATATTTGTGGCGTAGTACTCGCGAATCTCGGCAAAGGGCTTGCGGAAGTACTGCTCCACTTTCTCGCGCGAGCCCAGGTTGGAGATGAGGAAGTTCATCTGCGCATCGGCCTGTTGCTGCACCATCGACTGCTGCACCTCCACGGTGTCGAGGTCGGCCTGATGAAGAAACAGGCGCTCTATAGCCATGTCTTCAGGTATCACGCAGTAAGGGTCGCCCTGAATGGTCTGGCGCTCCTGCTGCATTTCCTGATATGCCTGCTCGATTTCCGATTTATAGATGGGATCGTCGCCGATCACCCATGCCACTTCCTCGGCGATATTGTTCTGGGCGGCCGCGTAGAGTGCCGCAGCGCCGCCGGCTATGCATAATGCGATGTGTTTCAGCTTCATAAGAACAGTGTGCGCATATCGCGCGCTATATTATTTGTAAATTACTGCAAAGATAAGTATTTTTTGCGACTAAGGGAGCTAATTAACCTATTTTGTGACTGGAACCAGCCGCGCGCTGAACTCCCACAAGGCATAAATGGGTATGAACACCGCAAAGAGCGTGAACGGGTCGCCCGTGGGAGTGATGAGCGCGGCCACCACAAGGAGCGCCACAATGGCATGACGCCTGTACTTGCCGAAGAATCCACGCGTGAGCAGTCCCATTTTTCCCAGCAGCCACGCCACGAGCGGCAGCTCGAATACGGCTCCCATCAGCAGCACGATGGTGAAGAAGTTGTCCATATAGCTGTCGAGCGACACTATTGGAGTGATATGGCTGCTCAGGCTGTAGCCGGCGAGAAAACGCAGGCACACGGGAAATACGAAGAGGTAGCCCGCCGCCGCTCCGAGATAGAACATCACATTGCCCAGCGCGAAGGCCTTGCGCATGCCCCGCTTCTCGTGCTCATAGAGCGCGGGTGATACAAAGCTCCACAACTGATAGATAATCACCGGGAAAGCTACCACCACCGCAAGCCAGAACGAGGCCGACATGTGTATAAAAAACTGCGACGCCAGCTCTACGCTCACGAGCTCGATGTGCATCGGGGCGGCCGCATCAGTGGCTCCGGCACGGTCAAGCACGCCGTACAGCCAGTAGTGGGGGCTGCACGGAGCCAGCACCACGTGGTCAAACACCCATGGCATCACGGCGAATGAAGCCACCGCACACACGGCCACCGTGACGGCCACGCGCACGAGCACCCCGCGCAGGTCGTCGAGGTGATCCCAGAAGGTCATTTCTTCTGCCACAGGCGGCTTCAGTCTTTCTTGTCGCCGCTCTCGCCGGTAGCCGGCTTGTCGTCGGCGGCGTTTTCAAGAGGCTTGTTGATTTCACGCTTGGCTTCTTCCACGCCTTGCTTGAAGCTGTGCACGCCCTTGCCCAGGCCGCGCATCAGTTCGGGTATCTTCTTGCCTCCGAAGAGCAGAAGCACAACCAGCAGAATTATAATCCATTCCCAGCCGCGAAGATTGCCGAGAAACAGAGGAATTGTTGCGAGTGTAGTCATATTGATAATTTTAGGTGTAAAGTTACGCACTTTTCGTGAAAAGTACGTAACTTTGCATTCTAAAAGATAACCAATTAAATAATTTTCACATGATAGCATACGTATTTCCCGGCCAGGGTGCCCAATTCGTGGGCATGGGCAAGGACCTTTACGACAATGACGCACAGGCTCGCGAGCTCTTCGAGCAGGCCAACGATATACTGGGCTTCCGCATCACCGACCTGATGCACGCAGGCACCGACGAAGACCTGCGCCAGACCAAGGTGACACAGCCTGCGATTTTCATCCACTCCGTGCTTCTGGCCAAGAGCCTGGGAAGCGAATTCCGCCCCGACATGGTGGCCGGCCATTCGCTGGGCGAATTCTCCGCCCTCGTGGCAGCCGGAGCCATGAGTTTTGCCGACGGCCTCAAGCTGGTTTCGGCCCGCGCCCAGGCCATGCAGCGCGCCTGCGAGCTCAAGCCCAGCACCATGGCTGCAGTGCTTGCCCTGCCTGATGAAAAAGTGGAGGAAATATGTGCGGAAGTGCCCGGCGTGGTTGTGTGCGCCAACTACAACTGCCCCGGTCAGCTCGTGATTTCCGGCGAAATCGAGGCCATTGACGCCGCTTGCGAGAAACTGCTGGCCGCCGGCGCAAAGCGCGCTCTGAAGCTCAAGGTGGGCGGCGCCTTCCACTCGCCCTGCATGGAGCCTGCCCGCGCAGAACTGGCCGAAGCCATCGCCGCCACCGAAATCCACACCCCTGTCTGCCCCGTGTTCCAGAACGTGGATGCCCTGCCCCACACCGATCCTGCCGAAATCAAGGCCAACCTTATCGCCCAGCTCACCGCTCCCGTGCGCTGGACGCAGACTGTGCGCAACATGATTGCCGCCGGCGCCACAGAGTTCGTAGAGCTCGGCCCGGGCAAGGTGCTTCAAGGTCTTGTGGCCAAGATCGACCGCAGCGTGGCCGTGAGCGGCAAGCAGTAATCAATCCCTGAACTATCAAAAGGGCCTCCGCGCATCATGCCGGAGACCCTTTTCCCATTTTCCGCTCCACAAAATGCAATCGGTCCGGCTAATCCTCAGGACAGCCGGACCGGGAGCACAATTGATATTGTTTCTACTGCTTATCTTTCTTGTCGTTGCCCCGCATTTTCCTGTGGTGATGCATCAGCTGCTGGGTGAACTTGCGCTCGGCTGCCCTTAGCTTAAGCAGCTGCTTGGGCTTGAGCACCTGACGGAAGCGGTCGAAATAGCTCTGCTCCACTTCGCCCTCGGTGAACTTCTGCGAATAAGCTGCCCGGGCTGCGGCTTCTATCTCCACATCGGAGGCAGAAGGATTATCGGCCACTTTTCGCTCCAGTTCGCGGGTCTCTGCGGCCACGCGGTCCACCGCATCATCCATTTCGTCGTACAGCGCGAAAAATTCCTGCTGCTGCTCGCGGGTGAGCGACAGTTCCTTAGTGAGGAATTCGTGCTTATAATTACGCATTTCGGCACGGAAACGCTGGCGGTCGGCCTCGCTGAAAGGCCTGGGCTGAGCCACTCCGGATAGTGCTGCGGATGCAAGCACGAACGCTAATACGACAGAAATGAAATGCTTCATGGTTATTCAGTTTCTTGTTCCGGGTCCAGAGCAAACATGGCGGGATCGAAGCCGTCCTCCATCATCTGGTCCATAATATCGCGGTCGCTGAGATCATCGACCACATAGGTGTTCATAAAATCGTCGCTCGACAAAGCCTCCGCCATCACGGGATTCTTCTCGATGGGCGTGAGCTCATTGCCTCCGGCCACCGTGGTGAACATCTTGAGCATGCACCACACGCCGGCAAACATCGCCGCCATATAGACGTAGGGCCTTACACGCTCCCACATCGTGCGCGGAGCCGGCGCCGCATTCATCGCGGCAAGCTCCGGACGCTCCGGCAGAGCATCGGCCATCCGGCGGGCAAAGTCGTCGAAATAGCCCTCGGGCACCGTGGTGCCGTCGCGGCGGGCTATCGTCTTGAGTATGTCGTTGTTTTCTTTCATGCCTTCGGGAGAGATTTGTTACTCATATTGGACTTGATGCGGCAACTAAAGTTTAATCCTCGTCCGAAAAAAATTGCTCGATTTTTTTCACCGCCAGATGATATGAGGCCTTGAGGGCGCCCACGCTTGTGCCGAGCACTTCGGATATGTCATCGTAGCGCATCTCGTCGTAGTAGCGCATATTGAACACAAGGCGCTGCTTTTCAGGAAGGGTGGCTATGGCCTTGCGCAGCTTTAGCGCAAGTTCGTCGCCATCGATATCGGTATCGGCCTCGATAGTGTTGATAAGAGCTGCTTCCTGCTCGTCGAGCGACAGGCCGCGACGCTTGCGCTCGCGCTCGAGATGCGTAAGGGTCTCGTTTGTGGCTATCTTGTAGAGCCAGGTGCCCAGGCGGGCATCGCCCCGGAAATGCTCTATACTGCCCCACGCTTTCATAAAGGTGTTCTGCAGCAAATCGTTGGCATCGTCATGACTCTGCACCATACGGCGGATCTGCCTGTACAGCGGCTCCGAATACTCGGCTATGACCTCGGTGAAAGCATCGCGCACCGTGGCCGGGTTGCGCAGTCGCTCAACCAGTGACGGATTATCTTGCGTGATGGAGGCCATAGTGATATATTATTGCTTTTTTCTGTTCAAAATTAATAATAAAATTTGATTCCTGTGCCATAAACGGCCAATCTTTAAGATTATTTGTGAAAAAAAACGTAACTTTGATGCATCAATGAACCGCTACATTCTTATATTCATCAGCGTTTGGCTCTGTGTGCCCGTTCTCGCGGCATCGGCAGCCGACACCACACGCCACCGCACCCTTCGCGCCGTAGAAGTGATGGGTGTGAAGCAGGATGCCGGCGTGCAGGCGTCGATGAGCACCGTCACTCAGGCCGGAGCAGGCGAATTGCGCCGTCTGGGCGTGTCGTCCACAAAAGGGCTCAGCGAAATCGCGCCCAACTTCTTCGTTCCGGACTACGGCTCGCGCATGACCTCTTCCATTTATGTGCGCGGACTGGGCTCGCGCATGGACCAGCCAGTGGTGGGACTGAGCGTAGACGGCGTGCCTTATCTCAACAAAGACAGCTACGATTTCGACATCGACAATATCGAGCGCATGGAGGTGTGGCGCGGCGCGCAATCGGTGCTCAACGGCCGCAATGCCATGGCCGGACAGATAAACGTGTACACCCGCTCGCCGTGGAGCGGGCCCGCCGTCAGCGCGGTGGCCGGCTACGGACGAGGCAACACGGCACGTCTGGGACTCACTGCGCGCAAGCGCTTGAGCGAGACCGCAGCCACCAGCCTGAGCGCCTTCATGCGCCGCAGCGACGGATTCTACACGAATGAGGCTACCGGAGCAAAAATCGACTTTGAAAAGCAAGGCTCGCTGCGCTGGAAAACCTCATGGCGCCCCCACGGACATGTGTCGCTCGTCAACACCGCCGCCTTCTCCATGCTCCGCCAGGGCGGCTATCCCTATCAGGAGACAGCCACCGGCACCATCGCCCGAAACGACACCTGCTTCTACCGGCGCACCACATGGAGCGACGGACTCACTCTGTCGTGGGCAGGCCGCCGCATAGTGGCCACTTCGCTAACGTCGGTCCAGTATCTCGACGACAATATGACTCTCGACCAGGACTTCACCACGGCCGATCTCTTCACCCTCACGCAGCGCCGCCGCGAATGGGGATTCACGCAGGACCTCTTCACCCGCGGCACCCGCGGCAGCTATTCCTGGCTGGGAGGTGTGTTCGGATTCTACAGGCCGTCGCGGATGGATGCCCCGGTGGACTTCAAAGATCAGGGCATAGCCCAACTCATCGAGGATCATCGCAACGAAGCAAACCCCTTCTACCCAATAGAATGGTTCACCAGGCGGTTCACCCTGGGCAGCGATTTCCGCACGGCCAACGGCGGCTTCGCCCTCTACCACGAAAGCCGCTGGACTCATGGCCGCTGGACAATAGAAGGAGCTCTGCGCTACGATTTTGAACATGCCTCCCTCGACTGGCACAGCCAATGCACCACGGGCTACCGAACGATGCACGTGCTGCCCGACGGCTCGCGCGAGGTCTACCGCGAGAATCCAATAGAGATAAACGAACGGGGCCACATGGCCCAGTCCTTCGGCGAACTGCTGCCCAAACTGGCCGTGAGCTACTCGCTGGGAAGCATCGGCAATATCTTTGCCAACGCAGCGAAAGGCTATAAGGCAGGCGGCTACAATCTACAGATGTTCAGCGACGTGCTGCAGCAAAAACTCATGCGCCTCATGGGATTCGGAATGGCCTACGACCCGGACGAAGTGGTGAGCTACAAGCCCGAGACAAGCTGGAGCTACGAGCTGGGCACACACCTGAGCGGAGCACGCTGGACAGCCTCGGCCACGGTATTCTATATCGACACCCGCGACCGACAGCTCACCACCTTCCCCGCCGGAACCACCACCGGCCGCATCATGACCAACGCGGCGCGTGCGCGCAGCATGGGCGTGGAGCTCACCGGATCGTGGCATCCTTCTGAGAGCTTCGTGGCCACTGCATCATACGGCTATACCGACGCCACATTCCTTAAATATGAGAGCGCCGGCATAAGCTACCGTGGAAAGCGCCTGCCCTACGCGCCGCAGCACACGCTTTTCGTATCGGCCGAATGGACCGTGCCATTCAGCATCGCAGGCACGGAGATAAGCGCCGGAGCCGATGTGCGCGGCGCAGGTCCGATCTATTGGGACGATGCAAACGAAGTGCGGCAGAATTTCTATGCCACCATGGGCGCCCATATCACCGTGGCGCGAGACGAACGCTGGTCGCTACGGCTGTGGGGCGAAAACATCACCGACACCCGCTACGCCACTTTCTACTTCGTGAGCGTGGGCCGCGCGTTCCTCCAGCAAGGCCGTCCGTGGCAGGCCGGAGTGACGTTGCGTCTTGCCTTTAACTAATTTTGTGTTGTGTATGCGCGCCAAATGCACTATTTTTGCAGCCAGAAAAATTTTATATACACTTTATAATAATGAATAGCAAAATTCTCCTCGCAGGCCTGGCAGCCACTGCCACGCTGCTCATGAGCTCCTGCATAAACAACGACGACCCCAAGGACACTATCAGCACAGAGAATCTGAGCAGTGCCCTGATCTTCTCGGTAGACAACTCCACGGGCACCACATCTGCACTCAGCACCACCAGCGCATCGTTTGAGACAAACTACACGCAGCTCACCCAAGGCGTGACAATCAACAACCTCAAGCTCGCCGACGGCGTGACGCTGCCCAAAGCCAAATTCTCGGACCTCAAGCCCCAGAGCAACAACACGGGATGGATGATCTCCACCGCAGCCACAGCTACTCCCGAAGTGGAAGGCTTCCCCGAAAGCATGGTTCCGGAGTTTACGAACGTGCGCTTCTCCAGCATCAACCATACCGCCGAGCTCAACGGCCAGACGGTGCTGGGCGCCGAGCGCGCCGTGAGCCTGACCACCGGCGGCCACACATATTATCTGTGCTGCAGCCAGGCATGGGCCACCGGTGTGACCAAGGTGCGCAGCAAAGAAAATCCCTCCGGGGAAGCCTTTGAATCCACAAACAGCATCTACCTTATAGGCGTGGACGCAACCAAGGCCAAAGCCACCATCCAGATCTATCGCGCGATATTCGCCCCTGCGATGGCCTCCCTTGGTCTCGACATCGAATTCCGCGATCTGCCCGTGAGCGTGGATCCCGCAGGCCGCATCCACATCGACCAGGCCGAAACCTTCGACCCCTACTACGACAACGCACCCAATCCTGCTTTCCCCATCTCGAATCTCAGCTGCACATGGGACCCTGCAAGCGGTATCAACATCGTATTTGACTGCGATGCCAAGGGAGGCAGCTACAACGTGAGCGCCAATATGCCCTTCAACTACGGCATGAACGTGGGCTCCTGAGTCCCGTATCTTCACAAAAAAAATAATAATCCGCTGCAACAAAAAACATTGCGGCGGATTTTTTTGCATAATATTGGAAAAATCACTACCTTTGCCCTCGGTTTTTCGCAACCTCTGGCCTGGACAAGCAGCCGGCGAATGTTGCGAGTAATGTTAACATTATAATTATCAATAAAATGGACCTGATTAAAATTGCCGAAGAAGCTTTCGCTACCGGCAAGCAGCATCCCGAATTCGGCCCCGGCGACACAATCACCGTGGCTTATCGCATCAAGGAAGGTAACAAAGAGCGTATCCAGCAGTATCGCGGCGTGGTCATTCGCATCTCCGGCGAAGGCAACAAGAAGCGCTTCACCGTGCGCAAGATGAGCGACAACATCGGTGTTGAGCGTATCTTCCCCATCGAATCACCCTTTATCGACAGCATCACCGTGAACAAATACGGTAAGGTGCGTCGCGCCAAGCTCTACTACCTGCGCAACCTCACCGGCAAGAAAGCCCGCATCAAAGAGCGTCGCGTAGTGAAGTAAATCTTCCACGCAAAAACCAAATAAAAGCGCAACCCCGCTGCAGCGACAGTTGCGCTTTTATTTTTGGAATATTTTATATATGCCGTATATGTCTTATAAGTCTTATAAAAATTATAAAACTTATTTTGAGATAATGCAGCAACGGCAGGCACACCTCGGAGGATGCCTGCCGGTCTATTATGCATTAATCGCGGATCAGTCTTCGAATTCGACAAGGAGAGCGTCGGTGCCCACAACGTCGCCGGGTTTCACGAAGATACGCTTCACGGTAGCCTCGCGGTCGGCAGTCACGTCGTTTTCCATCTTCATGGCTTCGTAGACGAGAAGCACGGTCTTTTTGTCGACTTTCTGGCCGGGCTGCACGTTCACCTCAATCACGCGGCCGCCCATGGGAGCTGAGATAGTGGGGCCGGTGACGGGTTCCTGCGGAGCTTCCTCCACCACAGGCTCTGCGGCCTTGGCAGCTGCCACGGTAGCCTCGTGCGCTTCTGCGCGGCGCTTGGTGAGATAAGGCTTGGCCACGTTGGGCAGCAGCTCAAGCAGCAGCTCTTCCTCGCGGTTGCCTGCGAGCTTAACGCCACCGAGCTCGGCAAGTTCGGGATTCTCCGGCTTCTTATAGGAGCTCACATCGTAGGGTTTCTCCTCGGGAGAACCGGTGATTTTCTCGCGGAATGCTGCATCGATTGCCACGGGAGTGTGGCCGTACTCGCCCTTCACGAGCGAGATAAACTCGTTACTCTTGGTAGTGTAGTCGGGCTTGCCGTTGCGGCGGTCGATGGCCACCATCACGGCCTGCGAGCCCACGATCTGACTGGTGGGCGTTACCAGAGGCACCAGACCGGCATCGCGGCGCACCATGGGGATGAGGCGCATGGCATCGTCGAGCAGGTCGTCGGCCTTCAGGGCCTTGAGCTGAGCCACCATGTTGGAATACATGCCACCGGGCACCTCGGCCTCTTTCACGAGTTCGTTGGGCTTGGGGAAGCCGAAGTACTGCTCTATTGCGTGGCAAGCCGCCAGGAGTGCTTCTTCGTCTCCTGCCTTGGCGGCTTCAACGGCCTTGTCGACCTGCGCCTCCACCTCGGCGGGCAGCTTGTCCTTGAGAGGATCGAAGGGACGGGGCATCTTGTCTTTGTTGAGGTCGAAGGCGGCGAGCGAACGGCGGGCTTCGAGCAGCTGCTCGCGGATAGCGCCCACGGCTTCCATATTCACGTCGATCTCAACATCAAGTTTCTTGGCAAACAAATATATGAGCTCGATGGCGGGAGCAGCCGAGCCGCCGCCGAACCACCAGATGTTGGTGTCGAGGATATCCACGCCGTGCAGAATAGCCATGATGCCCGAAGCAAGACCATAGCCGGGAGTGCAGTGGGTGTGGAAATCCACATCCACGCTCAGCGCGCTCTTGAGCTTGGAAATGATGGATGCGGCGCGCAGCGGGTTCACGAGGCCGGCCATATCCTTGAGGGTGATGATCTTGGCACCGAGAGCTTCCATTTCCTTGGCCTTCTCCACGAAGTACTCGTCGGTGAAGATCTTCTCGGGCTCCTCCGGCTTCTTGCCGAAGAGACGCGCGAAGAATCCGGGTTGAGGCAGCGAAGCGGGGTCCACCTTGGGGTCGACGGTATAGCATACGGCACCGTCGGCGATACCGCCCAGCTCATTGATGAGGCGGATGCTCTCCTTCACGTTGTCGATGTCGTTGAGGGCGTCGAAGATGCGCATCACGTTGAGGCCGTTGGCGATAGCCTCTTTATAGAAACCTTCCAGCACGTAATCAGGATAGGGCTTGTAGCCGAAGAGGTTACGTCCACGCGAGAGTGCCGAAAGCAGCGATTTACCCTTCATGGCCTTGGAGCATGCGCGCAGGCGGTCCCAGGGCGACTCGTCGAGGTAGCGCATCACCGAATCAGGCACGGCACCGCCCCACACTTCCATTATATAGAAGCCGGCGTTTTCATAGAGGGGCAGAAGTTTATCAATCTCCTTTTGGCTCAGTCGAGTTGCGAAGAGCGATTGCTGACCATCGCGCAGCGTGAGGTCGCGGATTTTGAGTTTTCGCATAGGGCTATGTATTTAGGACAAATGATAATGCAAATGTATAATAAAAATCTTAATTACGGAAATTTTTCCGTAATAATTCTTTTTCATCCCAAAGTCTCCACCAGAAGCAGGAGCGCCTCGGTGGCCGCTCTGTCGATCACCCGGGCGCGATTGCCGGGCAGATTCAGCTCACGGGTGACTACCCGCTCAGGGGTGGCGGCGGCAATCCACACGGTACCCACAGGCTTCTGCGGCGTGCCTCCGCCAGGGCCTGCGATACCGCTCGTGGCCACGGCGCAGTCGCAACCCAGAGCCCGGCGTGCTCCGCAGGCCATCTGCGTGACCACCTCGCGGCTCACAGCTCCATGCTCTTCAAGAGTGCTTGCACCCACATCGAGAAGATTCTGCTTCACTGCATTGGAGTAGCTCACCACCGTGCCCAAAAACACATCGGAACATCCGGCCACAGCGGTAATGCGCGATGCAATCGTGCCTCCCGTGCAGCTCTCGGCGCTTCCCATCGTGAGACCCGCGCGCCTGCACGCTTCAATGGCAATCTGTGCGGCGGTGGCATCGCCGTCGTAGCGCAGATTCGCACCTATCGCCGCCTTAAGCTGCGCCACGGCATGTTCCATCTGGGATTCAAGCGCCGCCTTGTCGGTGCCTCGGCCATCGAGGCGCAGCCTAATGAGGCCGGGGGTGGGCAGATAGGCCAGGTGGAGCTGCGGAGGAATGGCATCCTCGATAGAAGCGAGACGCTGAGCCAGCGCCGATTCCGTGACACTTCCAACCATCAGACACCGGTGCATAAGGTGGTCGTCGCTACCGAAAAAGCGGCCCACACGGGCGGCAACCTCGGGCAGCATTCCTTCCGTCTCGAACGGTACCCCGGGCATCGACACGAGCACACGGCCGTCGCGTTCAAACCACATAATGGGCGCGGTTCCGAGGCGGTTCTGAATCACGCTGCAAGATTGCGGCACATCTGCCTGGGCTGCCGTGAGCTCATTCATCTGCAACCCGCGCAGGGCGAAAACGCGGCGGATATTTTCGGTCACTGCCTCGTCGCGCACCATAGGTCCACCGAAAATCCCGCACAGCACGCGCTTGGTGATATCGTCCTTGGTGGGCCCGAGGCCACCGGTGCAAATCACAAGCTGCGAACGCTCCAGCGCCGCGCAAACGGCATCGCGGATGGCATCGGCATCATCAGGCACAGTGTGCACGCCCGCAATTTCCCAACCCATCGGGCCGAAGGTGCGGGCAATGGCTCCGGAATTTGTATCGGTCACCTGACCGATAAGAATTTCGTCGCCAATAATAATTATAGAAAGATTCATCATACCGTGACTCTTGCAAACGGCACCGAGTCGTAGCTGCAGAACTCGCCGTCGAGATATTTGAAATAGCCGGCGATCGCCACCATGGCGGCATTGTCGGTGGTGAAAGCCCGCTCGGGGATAAATGCCTTCAAACCGTGTCGCGTGCAATAATCGGCCACAGCAGCCCGCACGCCACTGTTGGCCGAAACTCCTCCGCCAATGGCAACAGTGCGCACTCCCGTCTGCTTCACGGCCTTGTCGAGCTTGTCGAGCAGTATGGCAATAATCGTGGCCTGAAGCGAAGCCGCGAGGTGTGTCTTGTTATTTTCAATGAAATCGGGATCGGCCGCCACGGCATCGCGCAGGGTGTAGAGAAACGACGTCTTCAGACCGCTGAAACTATAGTCAAGGCCGGGAATGCGCGGACGAGCGAAGCGGAAACGAGCCGGGTCACCCTCGGCCGCCAGGCGGTCGATATGCGGTCCGCCGGGATAAGGAAGTCCCATCACCTTGGCACACTTGTCGAAGGCTTCGCCCGCGGCATCGTCGATGGTCTGACCCAGCACCTGCATGTCGTTGTAGTTCTTCACCAGAATGAGCTGCGAGTTGCCGCCCGAAACGAGCATGCAAAGAAAAGGAAATTCAGGCACCTCGTCGGCGGACTCGCGGCGCACAAAATGGCTGAGCACATGACCGTGGAGATGGTTCACGTCCACCATTGGCACACGCAACCCCAGCGAAAGTCCCTTGGCAAAACTGGTGCCCACGAGCAGCGAACCCAGCAGTCCGGGGCCGCGAGTGAAAGCTATGGCCGAAAGATCGTGTTTGTCCACCCCGGCACGCTTCAGGGCTGTGTCCACCACAGGCACGATATTCTGCTGATGGGCACGCGACGCCAGCTCGGGCACCACGCCACCGTATTCCTCATGTACTTTCTGCGACGCTATCACGTTGCTCAGCAGCAAGCCGTCGCGAATCACGGCGGCAGAAGTGTCGTCGCACGACGATTCTATGCCCAGAATCACCACGGGCTTATCCGTAATTTTCGTAGATTCCATTAAAAAGAGTAGCCGATTAAGGCGCTTATGTTAGCGCCCGAAAAGTGCTTAATCAATGTGTATTTGGCTTCTATACCCACTTTGAGGGTGCGCGAGCAATGAAGCTCGAATCCGGCACCCAGGTTGAGGCCCAGACGGCTCTCGCGGGTGCTCACATCGTCCATTATATCCTCCACAGGCTTGGGCAGGTTTTTGTTCCATGACGAGTAGTTGAGACCTGCAAGCGGATATAGTGCCGCCTTATCATCGTGAAAATCCAGCGGCACCTGCAAATTAAGGTCGATTGTGAACGCGTCCATTCCCTGATGCTTGAACACACAGCCTATCTCGGGAGCAATGCGCAGATGGCTCAGGATGCTGTATTGAAAAAACAGCCCTGCGGCCATGGATTCATTGGTGGTGATATAACCGGCCTTGATACCCACGCTTTTCTCGCGGGGAATAAACTGGGCAGACGCAGCCGGTGCCGAAACAGTAGCCATGATCAGCGCCACGAGCAGCACAAGCGGGATTCGTTTGATTGCTTTCATTATCATTATATATTTTGGAATTGCAAAAATACTAAAAAAAACGTCACTGCGTGCATGTCTTTACAAATCTTTCATTAACTTTGTGCCACAAAACCGAGATAGAATGAAAAGAATAAGTGCACTTTTTGCCATTATATGCCTATGTGCCATCGCCGCGTCGGCCCAGTTCCGTGCTGCCGGTGTCGCAGGCGCCACCTTCACCAATCTGTCGTTCAACCAGGAGATTGTGCCGGCCAAGGGCACTGTGGGCTATCAGGCCGGTGTGCTGGGCGAGCTGATGTTTCCGGGCATCGGATTCGGTATTGATTTCGGCCTGCTTTACAATCAGGGCGGATCGCGCGTGAATCTCGGCGAGAAGACCGTGTGGTCGAGTCTGGGCTACGGCAATGAGCGCCTGTATCTGCACTATGCTCAGATACCTCTGCATCTGCGCTTCAAATGGACGCGTATGAGCGGACTCGAGGATTATATCGCCCCCTTCGTGTTCGGCGGTCCCGAGCTCAACATCCTACTGGCCCACAACAAATGCAAGGCCTTCGATTATGCCGGAGGTTCGCTTGGCCTCACGGCAGGCCTCGGCTTCGAGCTCTACCGCAACTGGCAGATTTCCGGCTCCTACACCTGGGGCATGACCTACGCCTGCAAGACCGTGCTGCTCGACAACTACACCGCGCAGAACCGCCAGTGGACAGTGCGCCTGGCCTACTTCTTCAAACAGTAGTCCTTACTTCTTCCCACGCGGGCACCTCGCGCAGATAGCTGTAGGAGCCCGCGGCATGTTCGTAGCGACAGCAATAATGCCTCAGGCCGTTGCTCACGACGAGATAGCGCGCACCCATCACCAGATTGTAGCGCGCGATCTGCTCGAAAACCTTTTCCGTGACGGTCACTTCCGGGGCTTTGTATTCAACAAGCAGCACCGGACGCATGTCCATACCGTAGACCACCGTGTCGCAGCGGCGCAGGGTGCCGTTGAGGCGCAGCCCCACCTCATTGGCCATCAGAGAGGCGGGGTAGTGCTTATCTGCCATGAGCCAGTGCACGAAATGCTGGCGCACCCATTCTTCGGGCGTGAGCGCCACGTATTTGCGCCGCAGAGTGTCGAAAATCTGCAGCGAACCGTCGGGCAGACGGCGCAGATCGGTGTCGTATTTGGGAAGATTAAGCTGCATTTTTTGTGCGGTTCGGAAATATTGCGTAAATTTACGAAATAATTCCGAAACGCAATGGCTGTAAAAAAAGCATCCGATACCACATTCGACTCCGTGGCGCGCAGTATCGCCGCGGGGGATTATGCGCCGGTGTATCTGCTGTGCGGAGAGGAAATGTACTATATCGACCGCCTGCTCAAGGGTTTCGATGCCGTTGTGCCGGAACCGGACAAGGAATTCAACGAATATGTGCTCTATGGAGCGCAGGTGGAGCCCCATACCGTGACAGACCTGTGCATGGGCGTGCCCATGATGGCCGAGAGGCAGCTCGTGATGCTCAAGGAAGCGCAGGCCATGAAACCCGCGTGGCTCAATATGCTGGTGCCTTATGTGCAGGCCCCCTCGCCTTCCACCGTGCTGGTGGTGGCTATGCGCGGCGGCCGCAGCGCCGAACTGGCCAAGGCAGTAAAAAAAGGCGGTGGAGTGGTGTTTGAGTCGCCCAAGGTGCCGGATTACAAGCTGCAGGGACCGGTTTCAGACATTGTAGCATCGCTGGGAATGCGCGCGGGCGAGAAAGTGATCAGTATGCTGTGCGACTTCATAGGCTCCGACCTGAGCCGGGTGCACAACGAGGTGGCCAAGCTCGGGGCCATTCTGGGCAAAGGTGCCGAGATAACGCCTGCCGACATCGAACGCAACATAGGCTACACCAAAGACTTCAATACATTCGAACTCGTGGAGGCCATAGCCGCGCGCGACGAGGCCATGGCATGGCGCATAGCGGCGTATTTCGACGCCAACCCCAAGGCTGCACCGCTGCCGCTGGTGGTGACGCAGCTATTTAATTTCTTCTCCGACGTGCTCATCGCCTGGTACACCCCCGGCGACCGCAGTCCCAACGGCTTGATGACGGCCATGAAACTTAGCTTTCCGGCTGCACGCAAGGTGAGCCGCGCGCTCAGCCTCTACAATGCCCGGCAGGCCATCGAGATCATGGACGCCATACGCAGTTTCGACGCCATGAGCAAGGGTATAGGCTCGCGCCAGTTGCCTCCGGCACTGTTCCGCGACCTGCTTTTCCGCATTTTTTCCGCCCCCGGCCGACTTCCCGTATAAGGCCCCTTCCCCAATATTTCTTAACGCCGGGGTCTAAAACTTTTTGAGCTTCGGCGCGGTTATAATCATATAATATAATCGCGCCTTATGCACTTAAAACACGTTTTTCAACTATTTGCTGCAATGCTGCCCGGAACGGCCTGGGCCGCCCCCGCCACCGAGTATCTGCAGCGAGCCATGCCCGAGAGCTGGAGCTACAGCGCGGCGGTGGAGCAGACTATGCCATCGCTCGACGGCTGGTGGAGCGACTTTCACGACCCCGCACTCGACTCCCTTATATCAATGGGCGAAAACAACAACTTCGACCTGGCCATGGCAGCGCGCCGCGTGGAGCAGGCACAACAGGCCGTGCGGAGCGCCCGCGCGGGCTACTATCCCAGCGTCAACGCCACGGCAGGATGGCAGCGCGCGCGATCCGGCGGGGCTACCGACGGCGGATATTCGCTGGGATTGCAGGCCACGTGGGAACCCGACATTTTCGGCAAAGTGCGCGCGAAAGTAAAGCAGAGCGGACACAGCTACAACGCCACCAAAGCCGAATATACGGGTGCGATGGTATCGGTGTGCGCGCAGATAGCGAGCACATATTTCGACCTGCGCACCGCCCAGCAGCAGCTGCGCGTGGCCACCGACCACATAGCCAGCCAGAAGCACGTGGTGGACATCACCGTGGCCCGTCATGAAGCAGGGCTCGCGTCGGCTCTCGATGTGGCGCAGGCGCGCACGGTGCTCTACTCCACGGAGGCATCGCTTCCCCTGCTCGACACTCAGATAAAGAACGATATCAACACGCTGGCCACACTATGCGGCGTGTACGCTGCCGAAATCGCTCCGTTACTCGAGGCAGGCACCGGCGAGCAGCCCGACTGCAACCGCATCATTGCCACGGGCGTACCCGCCGAGCTTCTGCGCCGGCGCCCGGATATCGTAGAGGCAGAGTCGCAGGTGGCAGCCGCGGCGGCAGCCCTGGGCATCGCCCGCAAAGACTACCTCCCCACCCTGTCGATCACCGGCGCCGTGGGCACTGCGGCCGCCACGCCGGGCCTTCTCTTCGGCAACGGGTCGTTCACATGGTCGGTGGCTCCCACTCTGTCGTGGACCGTGTTCGACGGCATGGCACGCCGCGCCGGCGTGGTATCGGCCCGCGAGGCAATGGAGGAGCAGGTGGCTAATTATAATGCCACGGTGCACACCGCGGTGCAGGAGGTGGAGAATGCAATCACCACCTACGTCAACGATCTGAAGCGCATTTCCACCCTTGCCGAAGTGGTGGAGCAGAGCCACAAGAGCCTCGAACTCTCCGTGGACCAGTACAAGCAGGGTCTCTCGGCTTTTACGAACGTGGTCGATGCCCAGATGAATTTTCTTGAATATACAAACTCTCTCGTCAGTGCCCGCGGCGATGCGCTCGTATCGCTGGCCACGCTATACCGTGCCATGGGCGGCGGCGTAAACATGTAAAAAATGCAGCTATGAAAGCAACATGTATCCTGGCCGCCACAGCGGTTCTTTTCGCCGCCACATCGTGCGGCAGCAAGGCTTCACACAAGGAAGCCGCCACAGTTCCCGACATAGAGGTCACGCAGGTGCGCGTCGACTCGGTGACCCTGTTCAAGAACTTCCCCGGCACCCTCAGCGCAGATGCAAGCGTGAATGTGGTGGCCCGCGTGAACGGCAATCTAACCGGCAAATACTATAATTCCGGCGACTTCGTGAAGAAGGGCCAGACTCTTTTCACGATCGAGAGTTCCACCTATGTGGATGCCGTGAAGCAGGCCGAAGCATCTCTGGCCACGGCCCGGAGCAACTATGATTACGCCACGCGCCGCCGCGCCGCCATGGAGAAGGCCTATGCCAGCGACGCGGTATCGGAAATGGAACTCGAACAGAGCCGCAGCGACGAGCGGCAGGCGGCAGCAAGCATAAAGAGCGCCGAGGCCGCACTGAGCACCGCTCGAACCAACCTGAGCTACTGCACCGTGAAAGCGCCAATCGACGGACGCGCGGGCGACAGCAGCATGTCGGTGGGCAACTACGTGGGCGGCGAGGGCTCGCCGGTACAGCTTTGCGAGATCTACGACAACCGCAACGTCACCGCCACCTTCGCCATCGAGGACGTTTCGCTGGTGGAAAAGGTGAACGAGGCTCTCGAGAAAGACCGTGCGGAGATACCGGTGACTTTCGGACAACCGGTGCAGCACAGCTATGTGGCCGCGCTGTCGTATGTGGCTCCTGAAATGAACACTTCCACCGGCACGATGCAGCTCAAGGCCAAGATAGCCAATCCCTACGACGAGCTGCGCCCGGGAATGTACGTGAACGTGTCGCTGCCGGTGGGCGTGGATCCGCAGGCCATCCTCGTGCGCGACGCGTCGCTGTCCACCGATCAGCTGGGCAAATATCTCTACACCGTGAACGACTCCGACAAGGTGGTGTACACCCCCGTGCAGACTGGCGAGCTCGTGGGCGACAGCCTGCGCATCATCACTTCCGGCCTCCGGCCCGGCGACCGCTACGTAACCTCGGCGATGCTCAAGGTGCGAGAAGGCATGACCATAAATCCCATTGCTAAATAATTAAGCCTTATGTTCTCAAGGTTTTTCATCGAGCGCCCTATCTTCTCGATAGTTCTGGCAGTGGTGATGCTGCTTGCAGGATGCCTCACGATATCCACTCTGCCGGTGGCGCAATATCCAGATATCACCCCTCCCACGGTGCGCATATCAGCCACCTACCCCGGTGCCGACGCAGAAACCGTGGCAAAAACCATAGCGGTGCCGATCGAGCAGCAGGTGAACGGCGTGGAGGATATGATGTATATGAGCTCCACCTGCGGCTCCGACGGCAGCTACGGCCTCACCATCACCTTCAAGAACGGCACCGACCTCGACGAGGCGGCCGTGAAGGTGCAGAACCGCGTGGCGCAGGCCGACCCGCAACTGCCGGCGGCAGTCAAGGAACAGGGCGTGAGCGTGATGTCGGAATCGTCGAACATCATTCTCTTCGCAGCCCTCGAGAGCGACGATCCGGACCGCTACGACGCACTCTACCTAACCAACTACGCCAATATCAACATCACGGACGCCCTCTCGCGCGTGGAAGGCGTGGGCGGCGTGGGTGCCTTCGGCGGCGGCCAGTACAGCATGCGTGTGTGGCTCGACCCGGAGAAGATGCGCGTGCGCGAAATCACCCCAGCCGACGTGGAAACTGCTATCGAATCGCAGAACATGCAGGTATCCGCAGGCTCGGTGGGTACCTCTCCGGCCCCATCCGGCCAGGCGTTTGAATACACAATAACCACGCCCGGACGCCTGTCGCAGCCTGAAGAATTCGGGAATATAGTGCTGCGCACGGATGCCGACGGCGGTGTGCTTCGACTCAGCGACATAGCTCGCGTGGAGCTGGGCAGCCAAACGTATTCGCAGGTGTCGCGCGTGAACGGCGGCCAGGCCGCTCTCATAGGCATCTATCAGCTGCCCGGCGCCAATGCGCTGGACGTGGTGAAAGGCGTGGAGAAGAAACTGGACGAACTCTCACAGTACTTCCCGGACGGAGTGCACTACCGCGTGCTGCTCAACTCCACGGAATTTGTGACGGCCTCGATCGACGATCTGCTGGTGACACTGCTGGAGACCACCGTAATCGTGATGATAGTGATACTGCTCTTCCTCCAGAGCTGGCGCGCCGTGATTATTCCCATGCTCACCATACCGGTGTCGCTCATAGCCACATTCGCGGTGATGAAAGCGCTGGGATTCAGCATCAACACCCTCACGCTGTTCGGTCTCGTGCTCGCGGTGGCCATAGTGGTGGACGACGCCATAGTGGTGGTGGAAGACTGCTCACGATTGCTCGACGAGGGCAAGCTGAATCCGCGTCAGGCGGCCGAGAAAGCCATGAATGAGCTGCAGGGGCCCGTGGTGGGCGAGGTTCTCGTTCTGCTCTCCGTGTTCCTTCCCACGGCGCTCGTGAGCGGAATCACCGGCGAGCTCTACAAACAGTTTGCACTCACCATCGCCATCAGCACGGCCTTCTCGGGCTTCAACGCCCTGACGTTCACACCTGCCATGTGTGCGCTCTTCCTGAAACCCGCGCCCAAGAATCCGCGCTTCTTCCTCTTCCGCTGGTGGAACCGCGGCAACGAGGCTGCCACAGGTGCATATATGAAAGCCGTGGGCACCTTTGTGCGCCGTCCGTGGGTGGCCATTGCCATCTATTTCGCCATCACCGGTGCGGCCTTCTGGGGCTACATGCGCTGGCCCACATCCTATATTCCCTCCGAGGACATGGGCTACTGCATCGCATCGGTGCAGCTTCCCACCGGATCGGCGCTCGACCGCACCGACCGCGTGGTGGCACAGCTCACCGACAGCGTGATGCAGCTACCCGAGGTGGCCAACGTCATTGGCATCTCCGGCCAGAGCTTCCTGGGCGGAGGTTCGGGCGGCAACATGGGTTCGCTATTCATCGTGCTCAAGCCCTGGAGCGAGCGCCGGGGCAAGGGGCAGAGCGTAGATGCCGTGATCGAGAAAATCGAAGCCATAGGCGCCCGAATGCAGGAACCCGTTGTGTTTGCGCTCAATCCGCCGGCCATTCCCGGCCTGGGCAACTCGTCGGGCCTCGAGATGCAGCTGCTCGACATAAACAACCACGGCGCGCAGGCCATGAAGCAGGCTATCGACGACATCCGGCTCGCGGCCGCGAAAGACAGCCGCATAGCCTCCGTGACGTCGCTCTATGAGGGCGCAATTCCGCAATATACCCTCAAGATCGACCGCGACAAGGTGAAATTCCGCGGGCTGCAGATGACCGATGTTTACTCCACTCTCTCGGCATTCATGGGAGGCAACTACGTGAACGACTTCGTGGAGTTCGGCCGCGTGTATCAGGTGACGCTGCAGGGCGACAGCGATGCCCGCCGCCGCATAGCCGACGTGCTATCGCTGAGCGTGCGCAACGCACAGGGCGACATGGTGCCCTTCAGCGTATTCACAACGATCGAACCCACCATGGGGTCGTCGAGCGTGAGCCGCTATAATATGTATGAGACAGCTTCGCTCACGGCCATGCCGGCCAAGGGCGTGAGCTCGTCGGAGGCCATCGAGGCTATGAAAGACGTGATAGACGAGGCCGTGGGCACAAACTATTCCTATGCATGGACAGGCGAGGCCTATCAGGAGACTCAATCCGGCACCACCGTGACTTTCGTGCTTATCCTTGCCGTGGTGATCACCCTGCTCGTGCTCGCCGCCCAATACGAGAGCCTGACCGACCCTGTGGCCGTGATAATCGCGATGCCCACGGCAATCCTGGGTGCCATAGTGGGCTGCATATTCATGGGCCAGAGCATCAGCATCTACACCCAGATAGGCATCATCCTGCTGCTGGGCCTCTCGGCCAAGAACGCCATCCTCATCGTGGAATATGCCCGTGACTACCGCGCCGCGGGTCAGGACATCCGCACGGCAGCCATGGATGCTGGCCGGGTGCGCTTCCGCCCCATCATGATGACTGCTCTGGCATTCGTGTTCGGTGTGATGCCCATGCTCTTCGCCACAGGAGCCGGAGCGGGCAGCCGTATAGCCTTAGGCGCGGCGGTGGTATTCGGTATGGCCATCAATGCAGTGGTGGGCACCCTGTTTGTACCCAACTTCTGGGAGATTCTTCAGAACTTCCGCGAGAAGCACCTCGACAAGTTCTTCCACGGCAACAAAGGCCTCGGCTCAGACAACAACGCCGGCACAGGCGTATAATCGGAGGAATCGGAGGAATTGGAGGAATCGGTGGAATTGGAGGAATCGGAACTATCAGGCTTTGCGCCGCGATTCTACACCTTCTTTCCTTCGATGCCGATGCCGAAAAGGGCGTAGTCGTAGAAGGTGGGGTCGTCGGGACGTAGAGTGCGCAGCGCGGCCGTGAGCTGTTCTACAGCCTTGCGGTCGTTGCTGCACCGCTCGATCAGCCCCAGGTCGCGTGCCGTATTGCCCACGTGCACGTCCAGCGGAATGTAGAGCTGAGCGGGCGTGAGTGCAGTCCATATGCCCAGGTCCACGATGCCGTCGCGGCGCACCAGCCAGCGCAGAGCCATATTCAGGCGCTTCAATGCCGTGCTTTGGAGATTTTGCGGCAAGCAGCGCGAATCCCGGCAGCCGTCGTTGGCCGCCGCCAGCTCTTCGTTCAATGCAGCCGCAAGCGCCCATGCCGGTGCATCCTCCCCGGCCACGCCACGGGCCTCGGCCAGCCCTTCCACCGTGCCGTAGCGCTCGAAGATGCGGCGCAGGCCGCGCAGCCAGTGCTGAAGATTGGCATTGAAAAAAGTGCGGTGGATATTATCCTCCGGGCGCAACTCCTCGAAGGTCCCGTCCATGATATACTCGGCGGGCTTATTGTCCATCAGGGCCAGCATACGGTTGCAGTTGCGGCATATCATTTCGCGCTTGCCCCATGCGATAGTGGCGCAGAGCAGCGCCGCCGCCTCGATGTCGCGTTGCGAGGAGAAGCGGCGCGGGAATTGCACGGGATCGTCGTCGATAAACGCGGGTGCGTTGAGGCGCGTGGCCTCCGCATCGAGCAATTCGGCTATGTCGTGAGGTATCTGTTTCATAGAGGATTATCGGTTTATAAAAAAACAATGCCCGACTCACGTCGTGCATTGAATTCAGTTTTGCAAAGTTACGTTATTTCTTATCTTGGGGTGAACAGTGGGGGTCGAACCCACGACCTTCGGAACCACAATCCGACGCTC
>CAMWRI010000020.1 GCA_947176585.1 uncultured Porphyromonadaceae bacterium | reverse complement strand
CGCGGCGGAGAACATCAACGGTGGTCAGGGCTTCAATTTCTTCAAAACCGGGGGCAAGGAATATATAGGAGTTACGCGCTGCTGCGGTGATAACTGCGGTGGTAGCTGCAATAAGAACGATGAACTTTTTCATAATGTGAGAATTTAGAGAGGTGAGTTATTTGAGAATTGTGAGTTCGAGTCGTTGTCGTTGTTTGACATTGCAAATTTACAATGAGGTTACAAATGTGTTGCAAATATTTTCAAAAAAATTTTCAATAAAAATTCACTAACTTTGTAAAAAGTTGACATTTACAGCTTTATACGCTAATAAATTGTGTTACAAAATTGATACATGCGTAATTTTAATAAAAACAGGCCCCGGAAAAGCTCCGGAGCCTGCTGTTCTTATCCCCGTGGGTGGGGGGCTCAATACTCGTTGAAGGTGTCGCCCACGATGCGCATGTTGCAGTCGCGGATAAACGAGAGGATATCATCCCTCACTTCCGAGGGCTCGATATCAGCCTCAATGCGCTTGAGGGCATTGTACACAGAAGTGCCTGTCTGATAGATGTGGCGATAAGCCTTTGCGGCATCGTCCACGAGCTGGTCGCTGAAGCGATTGTCGCGGCGCATCACGTAGGCGTTCACGCCGTAGTATGTGGCCGGATTGTGGGCGATTATCACGAAGGGAGGCACATTGGAGCCTATGCGGCAGCCGCCCTTGATGAGTGAGTAGCGGCCCACGCATGAGCGCTCGTGCACTATAGCGTTGCTTGAAAGAATCACACATTCACCGATGTGTACGTCGCCGGCCACGGTCACGCCGTTGCCCAGCACGCAGCGGCCTTCGATGTGAGAGTCGTGCCCGATGTGGCTTTCTGCCATTATGAAGTTGTTGTTGCCTATGCGTGTACCGCCTTCATGATTGATGCCGCGGTTAATGATCACATGCTCGCGGATCACGTTGTTGTCGCCGATGTAGCAGAACGTCTCGTCGCCTTTCCAGCGGAAGTCCTGTGGGTCGGCGCCCACGATAGCGCCCTGATATACCTTGTTGCCGGCGCCCATGCGTGTGCCGCGGATGATGCTGGCATACGGCATGATTTCGCAGCCGGGGCCTATTTCCACGTTTTTGTCCACATAGGCGAAAGGATGGATAGTTACGCCGTCGGCTATCTTGGCCGAGGGGTCTACATGTGCGAGGGGACTTATCATATCTTAATAATATTAGCGTCCGCCTCCCAGTGCCTGGTAGAGGTTGACCACGGCCTGAGCCTGTGCCAGACGGCTGGAGATGGCGTTCATTTGAGTTTGAAGCAGGTTGCTTTGTGCGGTGAGCACATCGAGGTAGGTGGTGCCGGGCTGATTATAGCGCAGGAGGTCCATGCTGTAGTCAGCGGCTTTGGTGAGGTTGTCCACCTGCTGCTCGAGATATTTCTCTTTCTCGACGCTCTTTGCATACACCACCAGTGCGTCGCTCACCTCGGCGGCGGCGTTGAGCAGAGAGTATTCAAAGTTGTTCATGGCCTGCTGCTGGCTTGCCTTGGCGGCCTCCAGGCGGGCTATATTCTGTCCGCGCGAGAAGATGGGAGCCACCAGCGAGCCGGCGAGCTGATAGAACCAGTCGCCGGGATTCTTCACGAAGCTGCCCAGCAGATTGGTGAAACCGCCGGCCGCGTTGATGGTGAGGCCGGGATAAAAGGCTGCGCGGGCCGAGGCTGTGGCATAGTATGCCACGGCCAGATTGTGCTCTGCTGCTTCCACGTCGGGGCGCCGGGCGAGCTGGCTCATGGGAATGCCGTCAATGGGATTGAAGCCCACGCTGAGGGTCACGTCATCCGTGGTGGCGAGCTCCGTGCCCGGCATTTCGTTGAGCAGGAGGGCGAGCGTGTTGTTCAGCTTGTCGGCGGCCTGTTCGAGATCGGTGATGGTGGCGAGGATGCCGTAGTACTGCGCGCGGCTCTGCACCACGGCAGCTTCGGTGACATTACCCACCAGCTTGAAATCCTGCATGGTGCTCACAGTGGTTTCCCACACCTTGGCCGTACGGCGTGCCAGGTCGAGTTGCGAGCGGGTGGCCGAAAGTCCGTAGTAGGTATTGGCCACGGCGGCGATAATCTGCGAGCGGGCCGCCCGTGCATAAGCCTCGCTCATGTAGAAGCTTTCCTGAGCGCCTCGCTTGCTGTTGAGCAGTTTGCCGAAGATGTCGATTTCCCAGCTCAGCTGCGCCGGAAGCTGATATGTCCAGCTCAGGTCGCTGCCGGCGTAGCTGGCGCCGGCTCCATTGGGAGCTATGGCCAGCGAGGGCAGATAGCTCAGACGGGCTCCTTTGAGTTGTGCATGGGCCATATCCACGTTGAGCATGGCGTTGCGCAGGCTGGTGTTGGCCGTGAGCGCACGGTTGATATAGCCGGCCAGGGTGGGGTCGGTGAACACATTCTCCCACAGATAGTTGCCCAGCGATGCGCTGTCGGGAGCCTGAGCGCGTGCTTCGGCATATGCAGCCGTGATGGGTGTGTCGGTGGGTGTGTCGTATTTTTTGTAGATGCCGCAGGAGGCCGTGGCCACTAAGGCCACGGCTGCCACTGCGATGCGAATAGTCTTGTACATAATTAATATATGTGGAGATTATCGGGCGTATTGTTCGATTTCGTTCTCGATGTTGCCACCGGGCTCCTCGTTGTTCCACTTGATTGGCTTGGCCTTCTCCTGGAGCGTCTGGAACGCCACGAAGAGAGCCGGCACCACGAGCACCTGCAGGATCATGCCTATGAACATGCCTCCCACGGAGCCGGTGCCGAGTGCACGGTTGCCGTTGGCACCCACGCCGGAGGCAAACATCAGGGGCAGCAGGCCTATCACCATGGCCAGCGAGGTCATGAGGATGGGGCGCAGACGTGCGGCTGCGCCGGCTATGGCGGCGTTGACGATGCTCATGCCGGTCATGCGGCGCTCGAGCGCGAATTCCACGATGAGGATGGCGTTCTTGGCCAGCAGACCTATGAGCATGATCAGCGCGATCTGCAGGTAGATGTTGTTGGAGATCGAGAAGATGTCGGCGAAGATGAATGCGCCCATCAGGCCGAAGGGAATCGAGAAGATCACGGCGAAGGGCAGCAGATAGCTCTCGTACTGCGCCGAAAGGAGCAGGTACACGAAGAGCAGACACAGGCCGAAGATCATGGCTGTGGCGTTGCTTGCGCCTGAGCCGGCTTCCTCTCGGGTCATGCCGGCATATTCATAGCCGTAGCCTTGGGGGAGTGTCTCGGCGGCTACGCGCTGGATGGCGGCGATGGCATCGCCGGAGGAGTAGCCGGGAGCGGGCTGGCCCGTAACGGAGATACTCGTGAACATGTTGAAGCGGTTGAGCAGGTCCGGACCGTAGATGCGGGTGAGCTGCACGTAGTTGGCTATGGGAGCCATATCGTTGCCGCTGCGCACCTTGATGCTGTTGAGGGTCTCGGGGCTCACGCGCGATTCGGGCGAGGCCTGCATCATCACGCGGTAGATTTTGCCGAAGCGGTTGAAGTTCGACACATACATACCGCCGTAGTAGCCCTGCAGCGTGCTCAGTATAGTGGAGGGGCTTATGCCGGCCTGCTTGCACTTGGCGGCGTCGATGTCCACCATATACTGCGGGAAGGTGGGGTTGAACGTCGTGTAGGCTTGCATGATTTCAGGCTGGGCGTTGAGCTGGGCCAGGAAGCCCTGAACCACACCGAAGAACTGGTTGATGTCGCCGCCGGTCTTATCCTGCATCTTTATTTCAAAACCGTTCGTGGCGGAGTAGCCCGTGATCATTGGCGGCGCGAAGATCATCACGCGGCCGTCCTTGATGTTCTGCGCTGTGAGGGCGTAGAGCTGCCGGATGATGGCGTCGGAGCTCTCCTGCTTCGAGCGCTCGCTCCAGTTGCGCAGCTTGAGGATGAAAGTGCCGTAGGTGGCGCCCTGGCCGGCCAGGAAGCTGTAGCCTGCGATCATTTCGCGGTTCTGGATGGCGGGGATGCCGGCCATGAGGCTGTCCACCTGCTCGAGCACGGCGATCGTGCGCTCCTGCGACGTGCCTGCGGGCATATCCACCATCACGAATACAGTGCCGGTATCTTCATTCGGAACCATCGCCGAGGGAGTACGGGCCATGAGCCACACCAGCACGCCCACGCTCACGATCACGCTCACGAAGGCCAGCAGCTTGTGGCCGCACACCCAGCGCACCATCGAGCGGTATTTGCCCAGCAGAGCTTCATAGCCATGCTCGAAGCCGGCATGGAAGCGGGGACTGAAGATTCCCATCAGCGACACAATGGCGCAGAACACGGCAATCACCAGCAGCACGGGATGCTCCATGGAGAATGCCTTGAATATCATGAGCAGGATAGTGGCCACCACGAATGCGGTGGTGATGGCGGGGTGGATGTTCAGGGTGAAACGGCGCTTATAGGCCTTGCCCATAGTAGCGGCGGCCTCCTTCACGGCCTCCTTCACGCGCTCGCCGGCAGGGGCGTCGCTGTTGTGGGGTTTCAGGAAGAGGGCGCAGAGGGCGGGCGAGAGGGTGAGGGCATTCACGGCCGAGAAGCCGATGGCGATGGCCATCGTGAGGCCGAACTGGCGGTAGAACACGCCGCTCGTGCCGGGCATGAACGATACGGGGATGAACACCAGCATCATCACCAGAGTGATGGAGATGAGGGCGCCGGCTATCTCGTTCATGGCGTCGATAGAGGCGCGACGCGCGCTGCGGTAGCCCTGGTCGAGCTTGGCATGCACGGCCTCTACCACCACTATGGCGTCGTCCACCACAATGGCTATGGCAAGCACGAGGGCCGACAGGGTGATAAGGTTGAGCGAGAATCCTATCACGTTGAGCACGAAGAACGTGCCGATAAGAGCCACGGGGATGGCGATGGCCGGGATGATGGTGCTGCGGAAGTCCTGCAGGAAGATGTAGACCACCACAAACACCAGCACGAAGGCCTCGATGAGCGTGTGCACCACATTCTCGATTGAAGCGTATAGGAAGTCGTTGTTGTTCATGGGCACTTCCATCTCCAGGCCTTTGGGCAGGTCTTTCTTCATGTTGTCCACGAGCTTGAGGCAGTCCTCGATAATCTGGGTGGCGTTCGAGCCCGGGCTCTGGAACACGATGGCCATCGTGGCGGGATGTCCGTTGGCGCGGTTGGCGAAGCCGTAGGTCACGCGGCCGAGCTCTATGTCGGCCACGTCCTTGAGGCGCAGAACCTCGCCGTTGCTGCCGGTGCGTACCACGATTTCGCCGAATTCCTCGGGCGTGGATTTACGGCCGCGATAGCGCATGGTGTACTGGAAGCTTTGGTCGCCCTGTTCGCCGAAGGCACCGGGGGCAGCCTCAATGTTCTGCTCGGCGAGTGCCGCGCTCACATCGGATGGCATGAGGCCATACTGTGCCATCACGTCGGGCTTGAGCCATATACGCATGGAGTAGTCGGCGCCGAAGCTCATCACATCACCCACGCCGCTCACGCGCTGGAGCTGCGGAATGATGTTGATTTTCATGTAGTTGTCGAGAAACTCGGCGTTGTACGTGTCGGTGGTGTCAACCAGCGAGATACCCACGAGCATCGAAGTCTGGCGCTTCTGCGTGAGCACACCCACACGCGTTACTTCCGAGGGGAGCAGATTCGTGGCCTTGGCCACGCGGTTCTGCACGTCCACCGCGGCCATGTCGGGGTTGAAGCCCTGTTTGAAATATACGTTGATGGTGGCCGAGCCGGTGTTGGTGGCTGTCGACTCCATATAGGTCATGCCCTCAGCGCCGTTGATGGATTCTTCCAGAGGAGCGATCACGGAGTTGAGCACGGCCTGGGCATTCGCGCCGGTATAGGTGGTGGTCACCGATATTGTGGGGGGCGCGATGTCGGGAAACTGCGTGATAGGCAGCGATGTGAGGCCGATGATACCGAGCAGCACGATGAAAATCGAGATCACCGTGGACAGCACCGGCCTGTTAATAAAAGTATCTAATTTCATTTTACGCGAAATCTGATGAATGAGGAATTGGAAACCGATGCGCCGTTACTGCGCGGGAGTAGCTTCGGGAGCCTGTGCTGCTTTGGGAGCTATGGTGATGCCGTCGCGCACGATTGTGCCCACGCCTTCCGTGACGATGCGCTCGCCAGGTTCGAGTCCGCTCAGCACCACGAAGTCCTTGCCGTTGCTCAGGTCGAGCACCTGGATGGGGCGCGTGGCGGTGGTGTTGCTGTCGTTCAGCACATACACATAGCGCAAGCCCTGGATTTCGAAGCTCGCCTTCTGGGGAATCACGATCACGTTGTCATTGTGGCGGGGGATCACCACGTTGCCGGTGTTGCCGCTGCGCAGCATGCCGGAGGGGTTAGGGAAGAGCGCGCGCACGCTTGCTGCGCCGGTGGAGTTGCTGATCACGCCGCTGATGGTGCTCACCTTACCCTCGATGGGATACATGGTGCCGTCGGCAAGCTGGAGCTGCACTGCGGGCATCTGCGAGATGCGCTCGTCGATCGAAACGGTACCCCCGTCGGTGAGCTCGAGCAGGTCTTTCTCGTTCAGGGAGAAGTAGGCATATACCTGCGAGTTGTCGCTGATGGTGGTGAGAGGCTGTGCCGACGAGGGAGAGGCCAGCGAGCCTTCGCGGTTGGGGATATTGCCCACCACGCCGTCGCTCGGAGCGGTCACCACGGTGTAGGCCAGATTCTTGCGGGCGGTGGTGAGCGCGGCCTGAGCCTGAGCCCGCGCGGCCTTGGCCTGCGCCAGAGAGTTGGCGGCCAGCTGCCATTCCGTTTCGCTTATGATGTTCTTGTCGAGGAGCGCGCGCTTGTTGGCCTCGGTCACGGAGGCCGTGTTCACGGCAGCCTGGGCGGAGTTCACGGCAGCCTGTGCCTGATCCACGGCAGCCTGAAACTGCACCTGATCGAGCGTGAACAGGGTCTGGCCCTTGCGCACGCGGTCGCCTTCGTCTACGTGCACTTTCGTGATGAATCCCGTGACCTGCGGACGGATATCGATATCAGTTTTACCTTTGATGATGGCGGGATAGGTGCTGTTGAGGTCGCTGCTGCCGGCTTCAACGGTCATCACGGCCACCTGGGGAGCCTGCTGCGTGGCTTGGGGCTGCTTGTTGCCGCACGAACCGAGAGCGGCAACGGCACACACTGCTGAAAGCCCGAGGCTAAGGGTCTTGATCATTTGTACCTTCATAAATTATAGTTGTATTGGAATTTATTTATATACGTGTTAAAAAACGGTGCAAAGTTAATAAAAATATATGTATTAACTTGTTCCGTACAGGGCAGGAAGTTGGCACTTTTGGCCACTTTATGCCAGAATCCGGTCAATCTCGGCGAGTTCGTCGGCGCTGAAAACGGTGTTGTCGCCGGCCTTCAGATTATTCTCGAGCTGCTCAGGCGAACTTGCACCCACCAGCACGCTCGTCACTTCCGACTTGGCCAGCAGCCACGCGAGAGCCATCTGCGCGAGCGACTGCCCGCGTCCGGCAGCTATCGTGTTGAGGCTCCGCAGCTTTTCAATGAGCTCGGGTGTCACGTCCTCGCGCTTCAGGAAACCCGTGCTTCGGGCTGCCCGCGAGTCGGCGGGGATGCCGTGCAGATAGCGGTTCGTGAGCAGTCCCTGCGCCAGCGGCGAGAAGGTGATGAATCCCGTGCCCTGCTCCCTGATGAAATCCAGATGCTCCTGCTCGGGCTTGCGCACGAGCAAGCTGTAGCGGTCTTGATAGATCAGGCAGCGCACATGCTGCTCCTCCATCATGCGGCAGGCGCGCCTGGCCACTTCCACGGGATATTTCGACAGCCCGATATACAGGGCCTTGCCCTGACGCACGATATCGATGAGCGCCTGCACGGTTTCTTCCAGAGGCGTCTCGGGGCAGTAGCGGTGGCTGTAGAAAATATCGAAATACTCCAGGCCGGTGCGCTTCAGGCTCTGGTTGATGCCGGCCATGAGGTGCTTGCGGGAGCCGCCGTCGCCATAGGGGCCGTCCCACATCAGATGCCCGGCCTTGGACGACACTAAGATTTCGTCGCGGTGCGCACCGAGGCCGCGTGCCATTATGCGCGCGAAGTTTTCCTCGGCGCTCCCGGGAGGCGGTCCGTAGTTGTCGGCGAGGTCGAAGTGAGTCACGCCGCGGTCGAATGCCGTGCGCACCGTTTTCTCCATAGTGGCGAAGCAGTCCACGTCGCCGAAGTTGTGCCACAGTCCCAGCGATATAGCCGGAAGCTGCAGGCCGCTGTGTCCGCAGAAGTTATATTTCATTGTCGATTAGGTTGGTGTCGGAATTTCTGAATGATGGCGGCATTTCCTTGGTGGCTTTTGCACCCATGGCGCGCAGCCGTTCGGCGCGTCCTATGAGATTTCCCGTGCCGGATGCAAGCTTGTTGTGGGCTGCTTCGGAGGCCTTGCGGGCGGCCGCTATGGAACTGTCGATTTTCTCCAGGTCGGCCAGGAAGCCGCTGAACTTGTCGAGCATCTTTCCGGCCTCGGAGGCGATCTCTATGGCGTTCCGGCTCTGCCGGTCGTTGCGCCACAGCTGCTCCACGAGCTTCACCACGGCCATCAGATGCGTGGGCGACACAATCAGCACCCTTGCGTCGAAAGCCTGCTGCCACAGTGATGGGTCAAGCTGCATGGCAGCCATATATGCGCCCTCGTGGGGGACGAACATCATCACGAAATCAGCGTGGCGCTCTCCGGTGATGTCCTGATAGTTTTTGTTGCGGAGCTCGGCGATATGCGCGCGAACGGAAGCCAGGTGGGCTCTCGCCGCCGCGTTGCGGGCGTCGGGGTCGGGCGCGTCCACCATGTTCAGATAGGCTGCCACGCTCACCTTGCTGTCGACCACCACGCAGCGCCCGTCCGGATAGTTCACCACCACGTCGGGCCGCAGATGCCGTCCGTCGGGCCCTGTCACGGTTTGCTGCACCTCGTATTCCCGCCCTTGCTGCAGACCGGAGCGCTCGAGGATATTCTCGAGGATTATCTCGCCCCAGTCGCCCTGCATGCGCGTGTTGCCCTTGAGGGCATCCGTGAGCCGGCGCGTCTCGTCGCCCACCACGCGGTTGAGCTCCACGAGCTCTCGCACGCGGTCCTGCAGCGAGAATCGCTCGCGTGCCTCGGCCGCGTAGGTATCGCGGAAGCTCTTCTCCATCTCTTTCATGCGCTGGAGCATGGGGGCTATTGCATCGTCGAGATTGCGGCGGGCGCCGGCATCGAGGGCGCGGGAGTTGGCCAGCAGCACCTCATTGGCAATGGCGCGGAAGCGTTCGTCAGCTGCCGCCGCGTCGTTGCGCGTGATTTCGAGCATATTGCGCGCCGCATCCGCCTCGGCGCGGGCTGTGGCGGCGCGCCTGTCGGCAGCAACGGCATACACGATGGCCGCCAAGGCTACGGACACGAGGATTGCAGATATGATTATCATGCTACAAATTTAGCGATTTTATTTTCTGCTTCGGACTTTTTTAACGAAATTTGCAACTATTATGGAAAACAACAGCACGGCACCCTCGCGCATCGCCCGCACGGTGGAGTGGTGCAAGAAAATATGGAACTACGCGAGCGACGGCGTGTGGACCGACGACAGCAACCGCTGGTACGTAAGGGTGGTTAAGACCCTCAGCCTCTCCGTTCGGTCGTTTCTCAACACCGACCTGCAGGGGCAGGCATGCGCCATGACCTACCGCACCCTGCTGGCCATAGTGCCCGCCCTGGCGCTCCTCTTTGCCATTGGCCGCGGCTTCAATATGCAGGGATTTCTCGAAGACGAGCTCATGCACCTTTTCCCGGCGCAGAAAACTGCAGTCAAGGCCGCCCTGGGATTCGTGGATTCATATCTCAACCAGTCCACCGAAGGTGTCTTCGTGGGCGTGGGCATCGTGTTTCTGCTCTGGACTCTCATCTCCCTGCTCATGAGCGTGGAAGACTCCTTTAATCTCGTGTGGGGCGTGCGCGAGGGGCGCAGCGTGTGGCGGAAGCTCACGGATTATACCGCCATGCTCATCGTGCTCCCTGTGCTGCTGATATGCAGCGGCGGCATCACGCTGCTCGTGAGCAGCACCTTGCAGTCGCTCATGCACTGGGATTTCATGACGCCGCTCGTATCGGCCATCATGGAGGGAGTGTCGTGGCTTCTCACGTGGCTGTTCTTCACCGTGGCTTATGTGGCGATTCCAAACACCCGTGTGAAATTCCTCAACGCCATGCCCGCAGGAGCTCTCGCCACCGTGGGCTTCCTGGGCTTGCAGTGGGTGTTTGTTACCGGTCAGATGTACGTGTCGCGCTACAACGCCATCTACGGCAGTTTCTCCTTTCTGCCCCTGCTGCTGATATGGCTGCAGCTCGTATGGCTCATCACTCTTGCCGGAGCCGTGCTGTGCTATTCGTCGCAGAATATTTTCAGGTTCAACTTCGCCAACGAATCATCCAAGATATCGCTTGCTTACCGCCGCCGTGTGGTGCTGGCTATCGCCACGGTGATTGTGCGCCGCTTCGACCGCGGCGAGTCCGCTCCCGCCGCCGACGACTTCGTCAACGGCTACGGACTCCCATCGCGCCTCGTGGGCGATGCCATCGATCGCCTCACCGCCTGCGGTCTCGTGAACCGCGTGATTATCGACGAGAAGCGCGAACTCATTGGCTTCCAGCCGGCCATGACCACCGATGCCATCACCGTGGCCATGGTCAACAGCCGCCTCGACAACCTCGGCTCCGGCGACTTCGTGCCTGATTTCCGCACCCGCTTCCCCGGTGTCGTCCGCGTGTGCGATGCCGTCACCGCAGCCATGCAGCACGCCGGCGACTCCACCCTCCTCCGAGACCTGGAGATAGAGTAATACCCGCCCGAGACGTGGCAGTTACTCCTTGCGTGAATCAGAGTATCCACCCGGCTCCGGCTCACACACGCCGGTATACATATTCGAGGCTACGTTAGAAGTGTAGGGTTGAATTACCGGGCCGAAAGACGATTTGGATGAGTTATTTATCTGAGGCTCGGTGATTCCGCAAAAGGTCACGATACTGCGGTCAAGGGCTCTCTCAATTTTGGCAATTGTTTGCAGTCCGATGTTTTCCTTTCCGCTCAGAATCTTTGAAACCTGTACACTTGAAACTCCCATTCTCCGGGCAAGTTCAGTCTGGGTGATTTTTTCGGAGCGGAGGATATGTCGCACCGCCAGTGCAAATTTAGCCGATAAGGCAAGCCAGTCTCTGTTTTTCTTTCGTAAATCAATATCATGCCGATCTTCCACGCTCATAGGGCGCGCGATTTCTTTTATTTTGTTTACGTCGAATTTCATAACAATATCTTTATATGTCGTCGCCGTCGGTTATCCCGTTGGCTCGCAGATAACTTAATACGGAATCTATTTTGTTGAAAACCTTATCTTTTAAAATGGGAGAATTCTGTATCGTGCTGCCAAGCTTAATGCCGCCATACACAATTAGATAGCAGTTGGCCTCCAGCCGTATGGCGTACAGCCTGAGCAGAGATGGAGAAGCCGTGCCATATGATTTCACCGGCTCCAAAGACCAGAGACATTTGTACTTCCCTCCGAGAAAGCGGAAATATTCGTCAAAATCAGGCTTGATTCCTCTCGAACAATTCGCTACGAGCTGCTCAATATAAGTTTCAAGCCTATCAGCTTCGTCAATTACACGGGCGGCTGACAACTCAGGATTATCCGGGTTGAGTCCTGCGTTCAGCCAAAAATCCGTTTTTATTAATTTCCTGTTTTCTGTGAAAAATTCCACAAGGTAGTCAAGGTCGTGCCATTCGTTGAACACCCGTCGATACTCATTCAAATCTTCTTCATCGAAGCTGATACTGTAGAGCCAATCCTGGTATATTTCTACGATTTCCATTTTAATCCATAGATTAATTTTATGCAAAAATAATGAATTGTTCATCTATTAACAAATAATTTTGAAAAAATATTATCTCACAGGTTAAATATGTGCTTTCGTTTTTCGGAGGGCTCATGAAAGAGCGGCTCAGGACGGCCTTCTGGAAAATTTCAAAATTCACTACTTGAATCGCGCTTTTATACGGCACTACCACACAGCATCTTATAAAAAATCGTCGTGAATCGCGTTCGCGCTGTGCGCGATTATAGGAAAATCGTACGGAATCGTGTATTAACTTTGCAGGGTAAAACTTAAACGCCTGCAGAGCTCAGGGCGCCCCGGCCGGGATTTTTACACACACCGAGATAATCAACCCTATTCAATAACCATTTTAATCTGCAAATCTACATCAAATGTTTCACCGAATAACCTTCCACCCTCGCGATCCCACCTGAGCAATGGGACCGCTTCCGCAAGCTCCGACAATCGCGCGTCCTCGCAGCTGCGGAAAACGTCCCGTCACCTATAAAAATGTTTGTCTTCGGGTGAAAATCCGATGACGGCCACACGTATACGCGGCTCCGAATGGGGGTGCGCCATGGAGCGCCCCTGTTCCGGGCCGTATTTTTTTCATTTTCCATCCGCAGTTGATAAACCTGTAGAAAACGTGCAAATAAATAAGCGGTAATTATTTTTACGGAGTTCAAATGAAATGCGTAACTTTGCGGATGTAAAACCCGAATGATATATGCCTCCTGTTCAACAATCAAATAATAATCGCGGCGACGGGCGTCGCCGGCCGGGCGCGAATGCCACGGTGGGCGATGTGGCGGGCCGAGTGGCGCCGCGCGACACCCGCCTGGAGCAGGCTGTGCTGGGCGCGCTCATGCTCGAGAAAGACGCCTACACTATAGTGTGCGACATCCTGAGCGCCGAGAGTTTCTACGAGCCGGCCCACCGGCAAATCTATGAAGCTATCCAGACACTGGGCGCCTCGCAGAGCCCCATCGACATGCTCACCGTGGTGGAGCAGCTGCGCCTCAACGGCAATCTCGAGAGCGTGGGCGGCACGGCCTACGTGGCGCAGCTCACCATGGAAGTGGCATCGGCCGCCAACGTGGAGTTCCATGCCCGAATCATAGCCCAGAAGTACCTCTCGCGCCAGCTCATCACCTTTGCCGCCGAGCTTGAGACGAATGCCTTCGACGAGAGCATCGACGTGGACGACGTGCTCCAGGAGGCCGAAGGTCGCCTCTTCGAGATCTCGCAGCGCAACGTCAAGAAGGAAGTGACGCAGATCGACCCCGTGATCTCGCAGGCCATCGAGCAGATTCAGGCTGCCGCCAACCGCACATCCGGCCTCAGCGGCCTGGAATCGGGCTACCACGACCTCGACAAGCTCACGAGCGGATGGCAGAATTCCGACCTTATAATCATCGCCGCGCGTCCCGCCATGGGCAAGACGGCCTTCGTGCTGTCGATGGCCAAGAATATGGCCGTGAACTTCAACACGCCCGTGGCCATATTCTCGCTCGAAATGAGCAACGTGCAGCTCGTGAACCGCCTGATATCCAATGTGTGTGAGATCGAAGGCTCGAAGATCAAGAGCGGCCAGCTCTCGCCCATCGAGTGGAATCAGCTCATGGCACGCATCAAGAACCTCTCGGGTGCGCCGCTCTATATCGACGACACTCCCTCGCTCTCCATATTCGAGCTTCGCACCAAGGCCCGCCGCCTCGTGCGCGAGCACGGCGTGCGCATGATCATCATCGACTATCTGCAGCTAATGAACGCCTCGGGCATGAAGTTCGGCTCGCGCGAGCAAGAGGTGAGCATGATATCGCGCTCGCTCAAGCAGCTGGCCAAGGAGCTCAACCTGCCCATCGTGGCCCTCTCGCAGCTCAACCGCAGCGTGGAGTCGCGCAGCGACAACAAGCGCCCGCAGCTCAGCGACCTGCGCGAATCTGGAGCCATCGAGCAGGATGCCGATATGGTGTGCTTCATACACCGCCCGGAGTACTACCTGCACAGCGATACCGACGCCTCCGGGCGCGACATCCGCGGCCTGGCCGAGTTCATCGTGGCCAAGCACCGCTCGGGTGCCGTGGACGATGTGAAGATGCGCTTCCGCGCGCCCGTGGCACGCTTCGAGAACTGGAACGAGGCCGGTGCCGTGCTGGAGCACGGCGCGCACGCCTCAAGCCTGAACGAAGCGCTGGACGCAGCCCACTCGGCCCCCGATAGCTCCATGCCGGGCGCACGCCCCCTCGAGGGCGGCTCGGCCGATTTCCTCACGGCCCCCTCCGGCCCTCTGCCATTCTGATAACCCCTAAACCCAAGATACACCTATGAAAAAAGCTCGTATTCTAGTCACTGGAGGCACCGGCTACATCGGCAGCCACACCGCCGTCGAACTCATCAACGCCGGCTATCCCGTGGTAATCATCGACAACTTGAGCAACAGCAACCGCGACGTGCTCGACGGTATCGAGGCAATCACCGGCGTGCGTCCGCCTTTCGTTGAGGGCGACTGCACCGACTTCGACACCCTGAAGAAACTCTTCGCCGACTATCCCGACATCAAGGGCATCATCAACTTCGCCGCCAGCAAGGCCGTGGGAGAATCGGTGAAGAAGCCGCTGCTCTACTACCGCAACAACCTCAACACGCTCATCAACCTGCTCGACCTGATGGCCCCGAACGGCGTGCGAGGCATCGTGTTCTCCTCTTCGTGCACAGTCTACGGCGAGCCGGATCAGAACCCCGTCACCGAGGCAACCCCGCGCAAGAACGCAACCTCACCCTACGGCAACACCAAGAAGATAAGCGAAGACATCATCTGCGACACCGTGGCCGCAGGAGCGCCTTTCAAGGCCATTCTGCTGCGCTATTTCAATCCCGTGGGCGCACATCCTTCGGCGCTAATCGGCGAGCTCCCGAACGGCGTGCCGCAGAACCTCATCCCTTATCTCACGCAGACGGCTATGGGCGTGCGCCCCATGCTCAGCGTCTTCGGCAACGACTATCCAACGCCCGACGGCACGTGCATCCGCGACTTCATCAACGTGGTGGATCTGGCCAAGGCCCATGTGGTGGCCGTTGAGCGCCTCGTGGAGGATAAGTGCCTGGAGCCCGTGGAGGTATTCAACCTGGGCACCGGTCGCGGTGTGAGCGTGCTCGAACTCATCAACACCTTCGAGGAGGCCACCGGCGTGAAGGTACCTCATCAGTTCGCACCCCGCCGCGAGGGCGACATCACTCAGGTGTGGGCCGACCCCACACGCGCCAATACCGTGCTGGGCTGGAATGCCGACACTCCGCTGGCCGACACCATGGTATCGGCCTGGCGCTGGCAGCAGCGCCTGCGCGAGAAGGGCATCATGTAAATTCCGTATCAAACGAAAAAGAAGAGCACGCGGGATTGCCCGCGTGCTCTTCTTTTTCTATAATCCATTTTTAATATTTCACCTTCCAGAGGTTGAACCTGTAGCCCACCGAGCAGATGAACGATAGGTCGCTGTTGATATAGGCCTGTTTTTTGTTGTATATCAGGCCTTGGTCGGCCCGGCCTATCACTCCCGCAAACCAATGACCGCTGTTCCACACGAAGCTCACGGCAAGGCGGTTGGCCAGTGATGCGGAGCTGGGCTTGGAATTGCCAGTGATATGGCCGTATTGCAGGCCCAGCACGGGCGACTCGCTCACGCCTATGAGCAAATGACGGTTGAGCACCCAGTTGTAGCCGTAGCCCAGACGGAAGCAGTAGTTGTTGGTGTCCACGTGGTAGCCGTAGTTGTTCCACCAGTCGGGCAGTTGCGCGCGCATCGGTTCGGGCAAGCCGCTGAAATCGAAGTCGTAGCTGTTGTGGAAATAGCTCAGACCCACGAAGAAAGAGCCTGCGCTGCGTATCTGGTAGCGTCCGTAGTTGAAGGCCGCCGATTGCGAATATTTCTTCTGGTTGAGAAAAACGTAGGCGTCAAATCCCCGCGTGTGGGTGTTGATGCCTGTAAACTCGATCTTCATCTTCTCCGGATGCGACGAGTTGCCGAAGCGGGTGATGTGTGTGTCGCCGTCGTTGTGGATGTCGTAGTACTCCACCGCCAGCAGGCTGCAGTTGAATCCCAGGCGGAAGTTCTTGCGCGTGCGTTTGGGGCCTCCGAAGTAGCCGGAGATGTTTTTGTCGTAGCTCACCGTGAGGGCCAGATACGATAGGCTGAAGCCGGCCGTAGTGGCCGGCTCTGAAACGATGCGTATGGATTTGCCCTCGGGGAGCTCGAAGTTGTAGACGTTGCTCCAGCTCTGGCTGTTGAGCTTCACGTCGAAATAAGTGTGGGTCTTGTTCACGTAGGTGGAGTCGAAGCCGTTGAAGAATACTTCGCCCCATCTATACACGTTCATGCAGAAGCGCGGAAATTTGCCCCACGTGGCTATGCTGTCGACTTTGAACGACACGGCGCCAACACTCGTCGGAGCGGCCGAGGCCGCTCCGAGAACGAGTAGTAGTGCTATTATGCGTATGAAACGCAACGTCGTCAGGCTTTGAGCAGTTCAAGCATCTTGTCCATGGCTGCTGCCAGGCCTTCGGCATCCTTACCGCCTGCCTGAGCGAAGCCGGGCTGACCGCCGCCGCCGCCCTTGATGGCCTTGGCTGCCTCGCGCACGATCTGCGAGGCGTTCTTGCCGGATGCCGCGATGGCGGCGTCGGTGAGCAGCAGAGTGAGCAGAGGCTTGCCGGAGGCATCGCGCGTGGCGGCAGCGAATGCCACGGGAGCACCGGCAGGGGCGTTGGCGCGCAGGGCGAAGGCGATGTTCTTGACCATCTCGGGCACAGCGGTGCCGCGCATGGTGGCCACCTTGAGGGATCCGCAGTCGGTGGCGCGGTCGAGCAGGGCGGCGGCCTGAGCCTCGGCGCGTTCCTTCATGGCTGCTTCCACCTCGCGGCGCAGCTCGGCGTTTTCCTCGATGCTGCGACGCATTGCGGCGAGCACGTCGGGGGCGTTGTTGAAGAGAGCCGAGATGTCGCGCATGGTGTCGGAAATGTGGTCGAGCAGATCTTCCACCGCTGTGCCGGTCACGGCCTCGATGCGGCGGATGCCGGCGGCTGTGGAGCTCTCCGATACGATGCGTATCATGCCTATGTTGCCGGTGTTGGCCACGTGTGTGCCACCGCACAGCTCCACGCTGTCGCCGTAGCGCACCACGCGCACGTCCTCGCCGTATTTTTCGCCGAACAGAGCCATGGCACCCATCTCGCGGGCCTCTGCAATGGGCATGTGGCGGTGCTCGTCGAGGGGAATTGCGGCGCGCACGCGGCTGTTGGCCAGTCGCTCCACGCGCTTGATTTCGTCGGGAGTGAGTTTCTGGAAGTGGCTGAAGTCGAATCGCAGCGAATCCGGGCCCACCCAGCTGCCGCGCTGCTCCACGTGCTCGCCCAGCACCTCGCGCAGGGCCTGGTGCAGCAGGTGCGTGGCCGTGTGGTTGCGCTCGGTGGCCGCGCGAGCCTCGCGGTCGATGGCGGCGGTGAATGTGGCGGCGGGATTGGCGGGCAGCGTCTTTGCCAGATGCACGCCCACGCCGTTCTCGCGCTTAGTGTCGTAAATCTCTATGCTTTCGCCGGTGGCCTGATCAGTGAGTGTGCCGCGGTCGCCGGTCTGTCCGCCCATCTCGGCGTAGAAAGGCGTGCGGTCGAGCACTATCTGGTAGTATTCGCGGCCTTTCTGGCGCACGTGGCGGTAGCGCAGGATGCGTGCCGTGGTCTCGGCTTCGTCGTAGCCGGTGAATTCCTGTTCGCCCTGGGCGAGTTCCACCCAGTCGGTGGCCTCCACGGCGGCGGCGTTGCGCGCGCGCTGTTTCTGCGCGGCCATTTCGGCATCGAATTCGGCCTGGTCGAGCGTCATGCCGTTCTCCTTGAGGATGAGCAGCGTGAGGTCGAGAGGGAAGCCGTAGGTGTCGTAGAGCACGAATGCCTGCTTGCCGGATATTTCCTTGCGTCCCTCGGCGCGCGCGGCGGCGATGGCGTCGTCGAGCATTCGTATGCCGTTTTCGAGCGTGCGCAGGAATGCGTCTTCCTCCTCCTTGATCACCTTGATGATGAGGTCGCGCTGCGCCACGATTTCAGGGTAGGCCTCGCCCATGCTCTCGATGAGGGTGTCGACCAGGCGATACATGAATGCCTGCTTCTGGTCCAGGAAGGTGTAGGCGTAGCGCACGGCGCGGCGCAGGATGCGGCGGATCACGTAGCCGGCCTTGGCGTTGCCTGGCAGCTGCGAATCGGCGATGGAGAAGGCGATGGTGCGCACATGGTCGGCGATCACGCGCATGGCCACGTCGGTGCGGCGGTCTTCGCCATATGTCTTGCCGGAGAGTGCGGCTATCTTGTTGATGAGGGGAGTGAACACGTCGGTGTCGTAGTTCGACTTCTTGCCCTGCAGGGCCATGCACAGGCGCTCGAAGCCCATGCCGGTGTCGATCACCTTGGCGGGCAGCGGCTCCAGAGAGCCGTCGGCCTTGCGGTTGTACTGCATGAACACGAGGTTCCAGATCTCGATCACCTGGGGATTGTCTTTATTGACGAGCGAGGCGCCGTCCACGGCCGCACGCTCCTCGTCGCTGCGCAGGTCGATGTGTATCTCGGAGCAGGGGCCGCAGGGGCCGGTATCGCCCATCTCCCAGAAGTTGTCGTGCTTGTTGCCGTTGATGATGTGGCTTGCGGGCAGATGCTTGAGCCATATTTCGGCGGCTTCGTCGTCGCGGCCCAGGCCGTCGTCCTTAGCACCCTCAAACACCGTGGCGTAGAGCCGCGCGGGATCGAGCCCCAGCACGTCCACGAGGTATTCCCATGCCCAGTCGATGGCCTCGCGCTTGAAGTAGTCGCCGAAGCTCCAGTTGCCCAGCATCTCAAACATGGTGTGGTGGTAGGTGTCCATGCCCACTTCCTCGAGGTCGTTGTGCTTGCCGCTCACGCGGAGGCACTTCTGCGAGTCGGCCATGCGGGGATATTTGGGCGCTACAGCGCCCAGAATGATGTCTTTGAACTGGTTCATGCCCGCGTTTGTGAACATGAGGGTGGGGTCGTCCTTGATTACCATGGGCGCCGAGGGCACGATGTGGTGGCCCTTCGTGCGGAAAAATTCCTTGAAAGATTCGCGGATTTCTTTGGCTGTGAGCATATTAGGGTGCTATAGTATAAGTGTTGTTTCTTATTTTCTTTATTTCAGACTGCAAAATTACGGTTATTTTCGTATTTTTGCAAGCGAAACACAACCACAATGCGCCAAAAAGTATTTTATCGCATCAACCCCGAGACCGGGCGCTACGAGCGGGTATTCCCCACCGCGCGCCGCCGTATGCTGGCATCGCTCAGGCAGATGGCGGTGGGAGCTGCCGCGGCCCTGGGTATCATCACGGTGATGTATGTGTGGCTCGACTTTCCCAAGGAGCGCATTCTCCGCGCCCAAAACGAGCGCCTGATGCAGAGCGTGGAGATTCTCGACCGTCGCGCCGACGAGGCCGTGGCCGTGATAGGCGACCTTGCCGCCCGCGACGACAACTTCTACCGCGTGGTTATGAACGCCGAGCCGCTGGGGGCGGCGCGCCGCTATGCCGGCCTGGAGCGCCGCCGCAACTACGATAGCCTCGACTCCCTGAGCGACAACGAACTGGTGCAGGACCTCGACCTGAAGATGAATATGCTCGAGCAGATGGTGGCCACGCAGTCTCGCTCGATGGATCAGCTGCAGGCGCAGGCGGCCTCGCTGCGCACTCGCAGCAGCCATATCCCCGCCATCCAGCCCCTGAACGAGAAATACCTTCGCGCCGTGGCCTCGGGCTACGGCTACCGCAGCGACCCCATCTACGGCACCACCAAGTTTCACGAAGGCATGGACTTCTCGGCCCCCGCGGGCACGCCGGTCTATGCCACGGGCGACGGACGGGTGCTCAGCGCCGGATGGAACAGCGGCTACGGCAACCTGGTGGAAATCGACCACGGCTTCCACTACGTGACGCGCTACGCCCACCTGAGCGAGATGACCGTGCGCCCCGGCCAGACGGTGCACCGCGGCGATATGATAGGCCGCGTGGGCAACACCGGCAAGAGCACCGGATCGCATCTCCACTACGAGGTGCGCCTGCATGGTGCGCCGCAGAATCCGGTGCATTATTATTACTACGATCTCACTCCCGAGCAGTACGACGAAATGATTCGCCTGGCCGAGAATGCAGGACACGTGATGGACTGAACTATGTACGAAGAACTTGATAAGAAATACTATCGCATTGCCGAGGTGGTGGAGCTCGTGGGCGAGCCATCCTCCACACTGCGCTACTGGGAGCAGCAGTTTCCGGAAGTGGTGAAACCCCGACGCAACGAAGGTCGCACGCGCTTCTACCGCCCTGCCGATATCGAGGGCCTGCGCATGATCAAGTATCTCCTGAAAGAGCGCGGCCTCAAGATCGAGGCGGCTCGTGCCGAGCTGTCGCGCAACCGCGAAGGCATCACCCGCCGCTACGCAGCGGTGGCGCGCCTACGCGCCATCCGCTTCCGCCTGGTGCTCCTGCAGCAAGCCCTCGACACCCGCAAGTGATCCCCGCCGCGCTTGAGGGGGGTGTCTCGCGCGGAGACGCAGAGTTTTTTATAAGGCGTATAGGTCGAATAAGTTTTATGAAAATGCGGTTATAGCGTGCGGTCAAGTCCGGCAAGCCACAAGTCAAGGTAGACCGCGCCGCTGCGATACAGGCGCGCTACCCGGTCGGTGTCAAATTCAATGCCGTTATTGCGGGTGACGGGTCGCGCGGTTTTGTCGCTTATTCCGATTTTGCCCACAACGAGTTTTTTCTCGGGCTGCAATTTATCGCTCAGGAGCATTCTCTCTCGGAAAAAATTCAGAAATACCTCTGAACGTTTGAGCTGCTTATTCGGGCTACCGTCTTTTTTCTTCAGCTCGACGGCGAAGGCATACATTAAATCCGCTGTTTCGATAAATACGAAGTAGTCGCAAATACTGTTGAGGCCGTGGTCGTGGCGGAAGTAGGGAAATACGTTTGCACCGTTGGGCTCGATGCGGAATATACGGAACTGAAGTTTGTCGGATGCCCGCACCTCGCGTTTCATCAGCGCACCTGCCTCCTCAAGGATATATGGCGGCCGGCACTGATTGTTTTCGTGAAAAGCGGTGGCGTATTTCTCCAGTTCAGTCATCGGCAGTTGTCAATGTGAAGTAGATTTCGTCCGAGACCTCGTTCAGTAGGTTTGTCACTACATCAATGGCTGCGATTTCCACTCCGTTGCGGTCTACGGGAATCATCCGGCCCACTATACGGCCGTCTTCCTCGAATTTCATGGCTTCCACGGCCACGTCTTGCGCGGCGAGAGGCATATCGGATGAATATCCAAGCCTGGTGGCCAGCGCTTCCATTGCTTCGCTCTTGTTGCCGAGCATTATCAGGTTGTTGAACTCGCGGATCATATAGTCGCTGTGGGTGCTCACCATCACGCGCAGACCATGATTGACCATCTGCGCTATAATTCGGGCCATGGCCACCTGAGCCTGCGGGTGGAGATTTATTTCAGGCTCGTCGATGATAAGGAGGTCGCCTCTGCTGAGCATGTGGCGCAGGAAAAACACGAGATTCGACAGCGTTTTCACAATGGATGCTCCCATCACCATGGGCAGTTTCTTCCCGCTGCCGTCCGGACTAAAGACCACATCACCTTGTTCCGATACGCTGAGATTGCCGTGGAGCAGGCTGTGCTCGATTTCATCTGCCAATTCCCCGAAATCGCCCTCCATTTTCTCTACCCGTGTCATATCGGATGATAGAGAAAACAGTTGGTTGAGAGCCAGCGGATAGAGGCTGGCCTGCTCATTGATGAGTTCCGAGAATAAGTTGGCATCGAGATTTGTGTTGCTTGATGTCAGCCGGCGTATAGATTGTACAAGGCGAGATCTGCTATTGGCAATTTCTCGGGCAAATGTGAAGATTGAGCTGCGTTCAACCGGCAGCATCAAAGGTCGGAAAATTCCGGTGCCGAATATCATTTGCATAATAATCGGCATCAGGGTCAACTTCAAATTTTTCTCAAGGATGGACCGGTTGCCATAGACTTTCAGAAATTGAATTACTGCGCTCGGGCCTGATTCTTTGGTGATTCTGCAGTGCAGTCCATTGAGGGTGAAATCCTGAGAGAATTCTTTGGCAATCACCCTGTCCAGGTATGTTTGCTCGTTTTCTTCCGGAATAAGTTCAAAATCCGGGAAAAGATCATTTGCCTGAGCGGAACTTATGCCAAAAATTTCACTAAGCTGCTCTTTTATGCTACTGAGGCGCATACTGCGAAACGCAATAATTGCATCTTTGTCGAAATTGATGCTGACAGGTTCCTGATCAAGCAAAGACTTGACTTCATCATCGGAAAGCAACGCGTACGGGCCCAGCATGGGATTGCACATAGCGTATGCAATATAAGAAAGATATGTCTTGCCCGAGCCATTCGGGCCGCACACTATGGTAAGGGATTTTGACAGGTCGATTGGAGCTTGTCGAATCACACCCAAATTGTGTACCGCGAGTTTAGTCAGCATTTTTCGATTTTGAAGTTTGTGACAAAATTACATAAAATTACGCAATTTACAAGTATTAAAGTGGCTGTAAGGCGTTGCAATACGTTTGGAACCCGATAATCGGAGCAATCTCAGGTGAGGGCCGGAGGCACGAAGCGGTGGATAGCCGGGCCTGACCGCAGGGAGTGCCCGTACTTCACTACATCGTCGCTCCGCGACTCATAGACCTGCGGGACGCAGCCCCCGCACTCCCTGCAATCGTGCGGGGTTAACCACAATATCGTCGCTTCGCGACTCACCTATTTTTGATACAAAAGGACAGAAGCGGCAGAAGAAACAGTAATTTTTCTGTTGCCCGTGTGTCTTTTGTTCTTTTGTGCCTGTTTCTCTTTGGGGAGGTCTCGCGCGGAGGCGCAGAGGAGTTTTTGAGGCTTATAGGTCGAATAAGTTTTATAAGTCGGATAAGATTTATATTGTCTATTATAGTGTAAAAAAACGACGGGCGCCGCGGTGGCGTCCGTCGTTTGGGTTGATGGGTTGTGTGTGTTTATTTGATCAGTTCTTTGGTCACTTTGCTGCCGCGGCGCACGATGTAGATATGGCCGGCGGCGGGCTGAGCCACGCGTGCGCCCTGGAGGTTGAAGTACTCGGGAGCTGCTTCCGCGCCTTCCACAGCCACGTCCTCGATGCCGGTGGTGCCGTCGGTGGTGAAGGTGCCGGAAGCGGTGTGGTCGCTGAGGGTGGCACCGTTGTGGGCCACGGTGATTTCGTAGGTGTGGGTTTTCTTGGCATTGGTCTCATTGATGCCGGTGGCGTCGATGTAGCCCGTAGCCTTGTGGGTGATGGGGTTTTCTGGAGATTTGCGCATCATGGCGCCCTGGGGAGCCTCTACCACGCTGATTTCATGGTCGGTGCTGGTGAAGGGCTTATTGTCGACCTTGAGGGTTACGGTGTATTCCTCATCGTCGTCGTGGCCGTTGACGTAGATGGTGTAGTACATGCGGGCAGTTTTGCCATAGGCGTGTACCATGTGCTCGAAGCCCTCTACGCTTGCAGAACCCAGAGGAACGTAGCGCTTGGGCGACTTGTAGCCGTAGGCAGCGATGTAGAACACCAGCGTGCCACGCGTGCCGGCGGGGATGTAGATGCCATCCTCGTAGGGAGTGAAGCCTGCTTCGCAGTCTTCGTCGTTGACGTCGGCCATGGTGGCAATTGCATTGCCTGCCTGGTCGCGGAACTGATAGTATAGCGTAGTGAGCTCGGGTACGGCCACTTCTACTTGAACTCCTTCTTCAGTCGTATTGGTATTGATAGGTGTAGCGTACTTATGTTCTTCACCATCCACGGTCATGTCGAGGTGAGAGTACACATTTACACGCATGATAGCGAAACCGCTGCGGTAAGTGTCGTCAGGCTCGCTCGTAGCCTGCAGCGAGTAGTAGCCGGGCTTATTGATTGTTACGTCGATATATCCGTCGGCAGTGGGAGTGATTGTGTATTCCTTGGATTCGAGATTCTCAATTTTATAGGTAATGGCGAGATTGAAGGGGTTGTTCACTGCGTTGAGGCGCACACTCTCTTTCTCATAAGCATTATTTATAACTTTATTGAAGCTGAGGTTTGCAGATTTGAGATTGGAGTTGGCACCCTCGTAAAGAACGTAGATTTTAGATATTTTTGCCGTATTGGTATTAAGTTCAAACTGAACAGAATTTATGATCTCACTCTCGGAAGTTGGGATCCAATCGTATTTGAACGTCTCATTAATATCTGTAGGATCATCGTCACCCCAGTTTGTAATTTCATCAGGAGCGCCATTTTCGGGAGTTGAGGTCGCCATGAAGTATGAACCAACGAACCCTATCTTAGAAATTTTATAATCATCAGGAACGGAAATTGTGAATTTCCCGCCCTTGTTAATACGTAGCTCATAGTTACCATTGTTTAACCAGAGACGGTGTTTAGATGAAAATTCCTTGTTCTCGGGGTTCTCTTTATGTTCAATTGCATCATCGAAAGCTATACTTACAACTCCATAAGGACCGGGAATCTCGGTTATATTTTCTTCGTATTTATTGGTACTTCCACTATATGTCGTCATTCCGAATGCACCTTCTACTGTAAAGTCAAAATCGGAAACATTAGAGTCAATGTTGGCACTATTAGGATCTACGATAATAATGTTATATGATGCTGTGCCTTGAGCGTAATCGCCTTTGGGTGCCATGGTTGCTGTGATAGTGGTATTTCCTGCTGAATGTACTGTGGTCAGCCCTGTTGCGCTATCAACACTCACAATAGATGGATCAGAAGATTCGTAGGAAATATTTCCGCGCAGTTCTGTGTCTGCAGGGTCTTCAACTATTACTGGTTCCCATACTACACCTACTCCCAGTTTACCATACACAACTTGATCTCGGAAGCGTAAAGTCGGTTTGACACCAGTAACGTTTACTATAAATGATCCTTCTCCTGCTTCAAATTTACCATCAACTTCTTTGGTCGAAAATTTTACAGTAGCTTTGCCAACGGCTAGAGCTGTTATTTTTTTCGTGTTTTCGTCAATGGAGATTATACTTTCGTTCTCTGTTGAAAACGAATAAGTAAGATCGGTGGGCGTGATTGTAGGAATATCAATTGATTCATGTATTGTTACATCGTATTGGCTATCGAACCCAGTGAATACAGGCTTGATCGGTCCATTATCTACAGCTTTATAGAAGAATACGTCTGCACTACCAGACGTGTAACTCTTAAAGTTGTTGCTATTAAATTTCAGATATCTGTTCGTCGTTCCTTTGGAAGCTTCTGAGGTTATCTTTACAGTATTATTACTATTAACTGTAACACTTAGTTGATAGGCGGTAGTTGAGGGTAGAGACTCGCTGGCATTAAGTCCGTTAGAGTTGGGAACATCCCAGTATTTGTTAGAGTTATGTTCATATAATGCCTTGAACGAGCCGTTTTCCTTAAAGGAGAATTTACCTAAGCCTAAATTTTCGGCGTCAATAGTAAGTGTTTCAGGAGTCGCTATGCCGGAATCGGCAGCATCAAGTACGCAAACAGTATTTGCAGCAGTGGCAGTCGTTACAGCGAAGTGAACAAATTTACCGCTATATTTATAAGATTTGTTTGCCACAATCAAGAACTGATTGTCGGGATTTAGGATCTCTGTCTCGTTGGTGCAGAGCTGGTATGTCTTGGTCTCGGCGTGGGCAGTGGCCGCGGCGAGTGCGAAGACGCACAGGAGAGAAAGTAGTAGTTTTTTCATATTGTTTATTGATTGGTTGTTTATTGATCGGTGCATGTGCAGGCGCGGCCTCTGCTGCTGCCTGAAATAAAAAACGCACTCCTGCGCGGCCTACTGGTGGTGGTTGGTTATGCGGGAGTGCTGAAGCGGTGGAAATCAAGGGCCAGGGCGGCACGCGTGCGGGCTTTCACGGGCGAAAGCAGCTGCTTGCGATGTGGTGCCTTGATTTTCATGTCGCAAAGTTACTGCTTTCTATGTGTTCTACGCGCACTGCGGATGTTAAAAAATGCTAAACGAAGAGTGTCGGAGGGTTGGGGATGTATCGCGCGGAGGCGCAGAGAAGTGCCCGGACAGGGGGCCTCTGAGCTGAGCGGCTAAGCGACGGTGTAGTGCGGGGCATCGTCACAACATCGTCGCTCCGCGACTCGCAGGCCTATGGGATGCTGCCCCGCACTCCCTGCGGTCATGCGGGGTTAGTCTCTTTTAACCATATACGCGCCCCCCAGCCGCGCAAGAATCGAGGATGACGGGGTGGGG
>CAMWRI010000019.1 GCA_947176585.1 uncultured Porphyromonadaceae bacterium | reverse complement strand
GTGAAGAGCAGGTTGCTTCCTCCGCCTATGTGGAGCGCATTGTCCAGCAGCCCCGCGGCATGCATCTGCCGCAGGTCGGCGGTGCTGTCATATTCAATGAAACGGCCACATTCGGCCTTCAGGCCGAATGTGGTCATTCTACGGATATCGTGATGTTCGGAAATCGTTATCATGTAATTGTGGTTTGCAACTGCCTGGCGGCATATCATCCGCCGAAGTTGTCGTAGTGAATGCTTGCCGGATCCACTCCGAGCGAATCGAGCATGCCGTTCACCGCTTTGCTCATCGGGCCGGGACCGCACATGTAGTACTCTATATCCTCAGGCGATTCGTGGTCCTTGAGATAGGTGTCGTAGATCACCTGATGCACGAAGCCGGGGGTATATTTCACACCTGCCGCATCCGCAGCCGGATCGGGACGGTCGAGCGCCAGATGGAACTTGAAGTTGGGGAATTCCTTTTCGAGCTGCAGGAAGTCGTCGAGATAGAACACCTCGTTGAGCGCACGCGCGCCGTAGAAGTAGTTCATCTTGCGGTCGGTGGTTTTCAGTGTCTTGGTCATGTGCATGATCTGCGCGCGCAGAGGTGCCATGCCGGCGCCGCCGCCAATCCACATCATTTCGTTCTTGGAATCGAAAATCGGGTGGAAATCGCCGTAGGGGCCGCTCATCATCACCTTGTCGCCTGGCTTCAGGGTGAAGATATAGCTTGAGGCGATACCGGGGTTCACATCCATGAATCCTACTTCGGGTTTGGGCTTGAACGGGGGCGTGGCTATGCGCACCGTGAGCATGAAGCGGTCGCCCTCGGCGGGATAGTTGGCCATCGAATATGCGCGGACGGTGGTCTCGGTGTTGACACACTTGAGATCGAACAGCCCGAATTTTTCCCACGACGGCAGATATTCCGGACCGATGAGGGCCTTGTCGATATCCTTGTCGTAGTCCATCGAGAAGGGCGGAATCTTGATCTGGGCATAAGAGCCGGGAATGAAGTTCATGTGCTCGCCCGGAGGAAGCGCCACGATAAATTCCTTGATAAAGGTGGCCACGTTCTTATTCGACACCACCTCACATTCGTACTCCTTGACATCAAGCACGCTTGCGTTCACGCGGATGCTGAGGTCTTCCTTGACCTTCACCTGGCATCCCAGGCGCCAGTGGTCCTTGATTTCCTTACGGGTGAAGTGCACGGCTTCGGTGGGAAGTATTTCGCCCCCACCCTCAAGCACCTGCACGCGGCATTGCCCGCAGCTGCCCTTGCCGCCGCAGGCAGATGAAAGAAATACGTTGCTATTGGCGAGCGACGATAGCAGAGTGGTACCGCTGAGGCCCTCCACGTTCTTGTCGTCGTTGATTTTAATATTCACGACGCCGGTGTGCACCAGATAATGCTTGGCCACCAGCAGGATTGCCACCAGCAGAAGCGTGATCAGCAGAAAAATGCCCGTGGCACTCAGCACCGTGAGCGTGCCGGCCGAGATAGTTGTAGAAATCATGCTATATCAGATTTTAATGCCGAGGAAACTCATAAAGGCAATACCCATAAGAGCTGTGATTATGAACGTGATACCCACTCCGCGCAGCGGTGCGGGGATGTTGCTGTACTGAGCCAGACGCTCGCGGATAGCTGCCAGCGAGGTGATGGCAAGCAGCCATCCCAGACCCCAGCCGCCGCCGGCGCATACTGCCGTCCAGACACTGCCGAAGTCGCGCTGCTGCATAAACAGCGAACCGCCCAGAATTGCGCAGTTCACAGCTATAAGAGGCAGGAAAATACCCAGCGACGCATAGAGCGACGGAGAATATTTCTCCACTGCCATCTCCACGAGCTGCGTCATGGAAGCTATCACGGCGATGAACACTATGAGCGAGAGGAAGCTGAGATCCACCTGGGCATACTCGGGGCCCAACCACGACAGGGCGCCGGCGCTGAGCACATATGTCTGCAGAAGATAGTTGACGGGGAGAGTGATCACGAGCATGAATGTGACAGCCACACCGAGCCCGAGGGCCGTCTTCACGTTTTTGCTCACGGCAAGGAAAGAACACATGCCCAGGAAGTAGGCAAAAATCATGTTGTCGACAAATATCGACCTGATGAAAATATTGAAGTTTTCCATACTGCTGCGCTGTTACTTTTCTTGAAGATCCTTATTCAACGAACGCTGCACCCATATGATGCAGGCAACCACGATGAGGGCCATGGGAGGAAGTATCATAAGGCCGTTGTTCACATATCCGGCATCATAGAATGCCTGCGGAACCACCTGAAAGCCCAGAAGCGTGCCGCTGCCGAGCAACTCGCGGAAGAAGCCCACTATCACGAGAATAATGGTATAGCCGATGCCGTTGCCCACACCGTCGAGGAAGCTGGGCCACGGGCGGTTGCCCATAGCGAAAGCCTCGAGACGGCCCATTAGGATGCAGTTGGTGATTATGAGACCTATAAACACGCTGAGCTGCTTGCTCACGTCGTAGGCGTACGCTTCGAGGAGCTGGCTCACGATCACCACCAGGCCGGCCACCACCACAAGCTGCACGATGATGCGGATATTGGTGGGAATAGTGTTGCGGAGAATCGAGATGATCACATTGGAGAAGGCGAGCACGGCTATTACGCTCAGACCCATCACGATGGCGGGTTCGAGCTTGGCCGTGACGGCCAGCACGGAGCAGATACCGAGAATCTGCACCACCACGGGGTTGTCCTTCGAGAAGGGATTGAAGAACACCGATTTGTTACTTGTCTTTTCAGCCATGACGGTCAATCTTTAAGGTTGGAAAAGAATGTCTCGTAGGGAGCGAGGCAATTTGCAAGCATGGCACCCACGCCTTTGCTGGTGATTGTGCCTCCGCTTATGCCGTCCACATAGTCTTCGTCGCCCATCGGCTTCTGTCCCGCCTTGACCACAGCCACGGGCAGGAAGCGGCCGTTCTTGAAAAGCACCTTGCCTTCAAACTGGTCGCTGAAAGCGGGCTTCTCGATTTCGGCACCGAGTCCGGGCGTCTCACCCTGATGTGCGAAATACGCGCCATACACCGTGGAGCCATCGGCATCCACGGCCACGTAGCCCCATATGGGACCCCACAGGCCGGCGCCGTAGACCGGCACTATATACTTGCGGGCCGCGCCGTCCGGTGTCTTGCACACAAACACGGGCAGCATGCGCTCGGCTTCGGGCAATTTGCTCTGCTCGGCCACATTGACTGCGAAAGCATCGCCCTCCACGCGTTCGCCGCGCGAATTCACGACAAACTGCTCATCCACAAGCTCGTGAAAAGTGGCAATCACATCGTCCGGCGTGGTGCTCACGCGCGCCGAGAGGAGAATCTGGCGCATCTTGTCGGCATCGGCGTTGGCCTGCTGGCGCGGGCGCAGAGCGATGGAGGTGGCTGCAAGGGCTGCGCCCACCACGAGCACCAGAATCACTATGTATATTATAGTGTAGGTGTTTCCTTGCTTATTCATTTGCGTTTGTTTTAACGATGAGACGACGCATGCGGCGGCGGATATTCGCCTGCACCACACACCAGTCGATGAGTGACGACATCACGTTCATGAGCAGCACCGCAAGCATGGCACCCTCGGGGTAGCCATTATTGTAGACGCGGATGAGCACTGCGATAACGCCTATCAGAATACCGTAGATCCACTTGCCGGTATTGGTGCGGGCGGCAGTAACGGGATCGGTGGCCATGAACACAGCCGCAAAGGCGAAGCCGCCGTAGAGCAGCTGCTCCCATGCCGGCATGAAGCTGGCGGGATACGTGGGCGTGGCCGTGAGATTCGTGATCAGTCCCATGCCCAGGCCGCCCAGGAACACGCCCAGCATGATGCGCCAGCTGGCCATGCCGCTGAGCAGCAGAATGAGAGCGCCGATGAGGATGCAGAGCACGGACGTCTCGCCGAACGAACCCGGGATAAGGCCCACGAATGCATCCCAGGCCGTGAGTGCCTGACCGTCGACGCCGGTGACGGTGACGAGACTGTCGGTGGACGTGGTGGTGGCAATCTGGCCCAGCGGGGTGGCACATGTGAAGCCGTCGGGGAGCGCCGTACCATAGCCCAGCGCGGTGCCGGAGGCCACGAACACTTTGTCGCCGCTCATCTGTGCCGGATAGGCAAAGAAGAGGAAGGCACGGGCCACGAGAGCCACATTAACTATATTATAACCCGTGCCGCCGAACACTTCCTTGGCAAACACCACTGCGAAAGCGGTGGCTACGGCCAGCATCCAAAGCGGAGTCTCGATGGGGCAAATCATCGGAATGAGAATACCCGTGACGAGGAAGCCTTCCTGAATCTCTTCCTTGCGCCACTGGGCGAAGGCGAATTCGATGCCCAGGCCCACGAAGTAGCTCACCACCACGCGGGGAATCACGGCCAGGAAGCCGTAGAGCATAAGTTGCCAGAACGGGAATTGGGTGGCTCCCAGAGCGAGCCAGTGCTGATAGCCGGTGTTGTACATGCCGAAGAAGAAGCACGGCATGAGTGCGAGCACCACAATAATCATCGTGCGCTTGGAGTCTATGGCATCGTGCACATGCACGCTGCTCGGCCCCGAAGTGGTGCGCGGCGTAAACAGAAACGTTTCAAATCCGTCGAAGACGCTTCCGAGAGCCGACAACTTGCCGCCCGGCTCAAAAGACGGACGTGCCTTGTCGAAAAAATTCTTCAGTGATTTCACGTTATAGAGATGTTGAAGTTATTCCAATTCGTTTCGGAGATAATCAAGGCCCTCGCGCACGATGTGCTGGAGGGGAATCTTGGATGTATCGGCATACTCGGCCAGCGCGAAGTCTTCCGGCGCCACCTCGTAGATGCCAAGGCGCTCCATATTTTCGATATCGCGGGCAATGATAGCCTTGAGCAGATACTCGGGCATCACGTCCATGGGCATCATGGCATCATATTCTCCGCTCATGATCATTGCGCGACGGCCGCCCAGCAGGCGTGCGTCGGGGCGGAAAAGTTTCTTCAGGAAATGGCCGGGGAATGTGCGGCTCACGCTCATCTTGGCAGGCGACATCGAAGCCCAGCCCATGAATTCGTCCACGTCGTCGCCCTCGTCGAGCACGGTGAGCATTCGGTAGGGGTAGCGCAGATAGCCGCCGTCGGCAGGAACAACCGTACCAACGAGCACGTTGCCGCTTACTATGCGGTGGTGTTTGCTGTCGATGGTCTTGATGCCTTTCATAAGCGCTTCAACGGGCGCGCCCACAACGGTCTTGGCCACATATGGATTCTCCACGGCAGGCCCACACACGGCCACAGTGGCGTGGGAGTCTACCTTGCCGTGGCGCAGGAGGTGGCCGATGCGGCGCAGGGTCTCCACGTCGAGCGTCCACACCGTTTCGCCTTTATTCACCGGAGCGATATTGGCAGCCTGCACGCCTGCGTTTCCGGCCGGATGCGGGCCGTCCACCCGCACCATCACGGCACCTTTGACGGGTCCGAGAGTCCAGGATGCCCGATGAGAGATATAGACCTTTCCGGTAGTGATACGCGCGAGGAATCCGGCTGCGAGCTCGAGGAGCGATTTGTCGTCGGCAACGATGCGTCGGCCGGTCTCTATCTCGAGCGGCGCGCTATAGATGGCAGTCACGAAAATGTCGCGGGGACGCACCTCGGGCGAAGGCACCACATCATAGGGGCGCCGGCGGATAAGGGCGAGCATGCCGCTCTCGGCCAGCAGGTCGATGCACTCCTGCGGGGTGGCGCGCGTGAGATCGAATTTCTTGAAATCGTCGCCGGCGGCTTCCACCACCACCTTGAGCAGACGGCGGCGCTCGCCGCGCTCCACGGCCACCACCTTGCCGGCCACGGGCGACACCAGTTTGACACCGGGGAAACGCTTGTCGTGCATCAGGGCATCGCCGAGCCGCACGGTATCACCCTGGGCCACTTCCACCTTTGGCTGAAAACCGGGAAAATCGTCGGGCACGACTGCCACGGTCGCGGCAGGGACACTGCGCACGTCCGAAGAGGCAACCCCGCCGGCAATAGGCAGGTCAAGGCCTTTTTTAATCTGTATTTTCATTATCAATAATGATTGTCAATTATTGTGCAAAGTTACTCACTTTTCTTTATACATATTTATATTTATTAGAAAATTTTCAAATTTGCAGTTAAAAAACTCCCGTAGAGGTAAAATCCGCGAAAAATGAAGATTTCAAGCCACAATTTTTGATTTTTGACGCCGTTTTATTTTGAAAAGCGAAAAAGTCTTTATACTTTTGCGTAACGTTTGTATAAAAATTGGACAACAAACACCTTAAAAAACCATCAGAAAACAGCAAGCTCAGCTGCCTCCGGCAGCTCAAAGGAATATAAAATCAATATTTTAACCAATCAACCAACACCATTAAACTCAACAAAAACAACTATGGAAGCTCAAAAGCCCAATGTTGCCGCCAAGCCCGCTAAGGCCGCCGACAACAAGAAATCCAACGCACCCGGCATCAAAAACGCCATCTGGGTCATCATCGCATGCGCCGTTGTTGCTGTTTGCCTGTTCATCTTCTGGTTCGGCAACGACATGCACTTCGACGAAGACGGTCATCCTCAGAACATCTGGGGCACCATCTACAAGGGCGGTTTCATCGTGCCTGTGCTTCAGACCCTCTTCCTCACTGTGATCGTTCTCTCCGTAGAGCGCTACTTCGCTCTCAACTCCGCCAAGGGTAAGGGCAACATCAACAAGTTCGTTGCAGGCGTGAAGAAGTGCCTCACCGCCGGCGACATCAAGGGCGCTCAGGATCTCTGCAAGAAGCAGCAGGGCACCGTTGCAGCCGTTGTTGCAGCCGCTCTCAAGAGCTACGAAGAAATGGACAAGAACACCGAGCTCACCAAGGAGCAGAAGGTGCTGAACCTGCAGAAGGCCGTAGAAGAGGCCACCGCACTCGAAATGCCCTCGCTGCAGCAGAACCTCCCCATCGTGGCTACCATGACCACTCTCGGTACTCTCGTTGGTCTTCTCGGTACTGTAATGGGTATGATCAAGTCGTTCCAGGCTCTGGCACAGAGCGGTGCTCCTGACTCGACCGAACTGTCGACCGGTATTTCCGAGGCTCTTATCAACACCGCCTTCGGTATCGCCACCGGTGCATTCGCCGTAATCTCTTACAACTACTACACCAACAAGATCGATACTCTCACCTACGCCATCGACGAAATCGGCTTCTCTATCGTTCAGACGTTCGCCGCTACCCACTAATCCCCTATTTATCCGGTTTAACAACAACAAACTTTCAAACAGGTAAATATGGGAAAAGTAAAAATTAAAAGAAAGAGTACGCTCATCGACATGACCGCGATGAGTGACGTGACTGTTCTTTTGCTTACTTTCTTCATGTTGACTTCGACCTTCCTGCAGAAAGAGCCCACCATCGTGTACACGCCTTCATCGGTGAGCGAGGAAAAAGTGCCCATGAACAACCTGGTCACCGTCCTCGTATCCAGCGCCGATAAGAGCGGCAAGCTCGAAGATGCCTCTTCCGTAGAAGGTAAACTCTTCATCGCGTTCACCGGCGACGCCGACTCGGTATTCTCCAGCGAAAAAATTCGCGGCATGATGCTCGACGAGGCAGTGGCCATCTACAACGACCAGCACAAGAACAGCCCCATCGCTCTCACCGCAGCCCAGAAGGCTGCCTTCCGCCAGACCAACATGTTCGGCACTTCCTTCGCTCACCTTCCCGAGCTGCTCAACCTGAGCGTGACAGAGCGTGACAAGGAACAGGGCGACCTTACCAACCCCAACGTTGGTATACCCATCAACGACAACAAGAACCGTGATGGCCGCCTCAACGACTTCCAGATCTGGCTCAAGGCAATCTACAATGTGGCACAGCGCATCAACAACGAGCAGCGCGACGATCCCTCCCTCACGGAGGAGCAGCGCGCCAACCTGAGCAACCTCTACACTGCACTGATGCGTAAAGGACAAGGTATCGCCATCAAGGCCGACAAGGACACGCCCTTCACGACTGTCCAGCAGGTCTTCGACAACCTTCAGACCATGAAGCTGAACAAATTCAGCCTCATGACCGCCCTCAAATCAGAAGACGAACCCACCCAGTAATGTAAAGACACAATGGCACAAATAGAACAATCCGACAAGGGCGGCAAGAAAAAGAAAGGCGCCCAGAAAAAGATGTCTATCCATGTGGACTTTACCCCCATGGTGGATATGAACATGCTTCTGATCACCTTCTTCATGCTGTGTACGACCATGATCAAATCGCAGACCCTGCAGATCGTGCTTCCTACCAACGAAAACGTGAAGAAGGAGCAACAGAGCCAGGCTAAACAGTCTGAAGCCATCACGCTGATTCTCGACACCGAATACGACGGCGAGAAGCCCAAGGTTGACGGTGAAACCGGCAAGACCGTTCACAATATCTACTATTATGAAGGTATCGCCGACACCCTCTTCCAGACCTCGAAATACCTCACGAAGGAGCAGTTCATCGGCAACGTGAACCGCGAGGCCCAGGGTATCCGCAAGATTCTCCGTGGCAAGAACCAGCAGGTAATGGCTGAGTACGAGACTCTGAAGCAGCAGTGGAAAAACAAGGAGATCACCAAGGAAGAATTTGACCGCCTCGCCAAGAAGAACGCGGCCGACTCCCTGAAGACCCGCCCTGTAGTTGTGATCAAGCCCGGTCCCAACACCACCTACGAAGGTCTGATCAATGCCATCGACGAGATGAACATCAACCAGATCTCGCGCTACAGCATCGAGCTCCCCAGCCACACCGACACCGTTCTGCTCAAGCACTACGAGCAGACACATCCCGGTGAAACCATAATCCGTCCGCTTGTGCGAAAGGCTAATTCCTAACCCTTTAACCAGAAAGTAAAATGGCAAAAGACGTAGATCTTTCATCACAAGAGTGGCGCGACATTGTCTTCGAAGGCAAAAACAAGGAATTCGGCGCTTATACCCTGCGCAAAGAGTCCGTTTCGCGTCATAATAAAGCGGCGATTATTGTTCTCTCCGCCCTCGCTGTTATCCTCGTTCTTCTCATCCTTATGATGAAGGGCGTGTTCTCCAAGGCCGACGACGAGCAGCTTGTATCGGCTACCGAACAGGAAATCGTGACCTACGAGGCTGAGGAGGAGGAAATCGAGGAGGAAGAGAAGTTCGAGATCCCCGAAGAACCCGAAGAAGTCATAGCTCCCGAGGAAGTTGCCAACGAGCAGCGCATCACCGACCTTCTGATCGTCCAGGACGACGATTTCCAGAAGGACAAGGAGGTGAAGAACCAGGAAGATATGATGCAGAATGAAGCACAGGCCGGTGCCATCGATATCACCGAAGGTACCAACGACCTTAACAAAGTGCAGGTAAAAGAGCAGGTTATCGCAGAAACCAAGCCCGTTGAAGAAGAAAAAGTCTACAACATAGCTATGGTGGAGCAGAAACCCGAATTCGCCGGTGGTGAAGCAGCCATGTACAAGTGGCTGAGCGACCACATCAACTACCCCGCAGCTGCTGCTGAAGAAGGCGTACAGGGCCGCGTGGTCGTGGAATTCGAGGTATCGAAAACCGGTTCTATCGAGAAGGTTCGCGTGATCCGCGGCCGTCACCCCGCACTCGACAAGGAAGCCCTGCGCGTAGTGAAGGCAATGCCTAAGTGGAACCCCGGCCGTAACAACGGTCAGCCCGTTAAGGTTACCTACACTCTGCCTGTGACCTTCAAGCTCCAGTAAGAATTCGCTTTTGAATTCCATTATATTCCATGAAATCGCCCGCGGAGGTTACCGCGGGCGATTTTCTTTTTGTGGAGGTTGTGAATTTTGCGTAATTTTGCAGCATGAAAGAAAACGACGTACTGCACGACGAATGGGACCGCGAGCATCTGTGGCATCCCTACACTTCCACGATAGATCCGCTCCCCACATATAAAGTGGATTCGGCCGAGGGCTGCATCATCAGACTTGCCGACGGCACGGAACTGATAGACGGCATGTCGTCGTGGTGGTGCGCGTGCCACGGCTACAATCACCCGAGGCTCAACGAAGCTGCCGTGCGGCAGCTCCGGAAGATGAGCCATGTGATGTTCGGCGGATTCACCCACGAGCCGGCCCTTCGCCTGGGCAAGCTGCTGCTGGAGATGGGCCCCGACAATATGCACAACGTGTTTTTCGCCGACTCCGGATCAGTGGCGGTGGAGGTGGCCATGAAAATGGCCGTGCAGGCAGCTATAAGCCGCAGCGGCGACCACCGGCGCACGAATTTCGTGACTATCCGCAGCGGCTATCACGGCGACACATGGAATGCCATGAGCGTGTGCGACCCCGTGACGGGTATGCATGGAGCCTTCGGTAGCGCTCTGCCCGTGCGCTACTTTGTACCGCAGCCGCGCTCGCGCTTCGGAGGCAGCTGGGACCCTGCCGATATAGCGCCGCTGAAAGCTGTGATCGAGTCACATGCCGATGAAATGGCAGCCCTGATTCTCGAGCCCATAGTGCAGGGCGCAGGTGGAATGTGGTTTTACCATCCGGAATATCTGAGGCAGGCCGTGGAGTTGTGCCATAAGTATGATATTTATGTGATATTCGATGAGATAGCTACCGGATTCTGGCGCACCGGACGCTGCTTTGCGTGGGAGCATGCAGGCGTGAAGCCCGACATAATGTGTGTGGGCAAAGGCCTCACGGGGGGCTATATGACACTGAGCGCGGTGCTCACTACTGCCGAAGTGGCCGACACTATTTCGCGCGGCGAAGCCGGAGTGTTGATGCACGGCCCCACGTTCATGGCTAATCCTCTCGCCTGCGCGGTGGCCTGCGAATCGCTGCAACTGCTCAAGGAACAGGACATGGCGGCCCGCGTGGAGCAACTCGAAAGCGATATGCGTCGCCTGCTCGCTCCCGCAGCCGAGCTGCCGGGTGTGAGCGATGTGCGCGTGCTGGGCAGCATTGGCGTGGTTGAGACCCGCGAGCCCGTGAATGTGGGCGAATTTCAGCGGGAATGTGTGAAGCGCGGAGTGTGGATCAGACCCTTCGGACGGAACGTGTATATCATGCCTCCGTATGTGATTTCAGCGGGCCAGCTCGAGCATTTGTGCCGTGCCCTCATAGATATTGTGGCAAAACTCACCGGAGAGGAATGAATATCGACGCCACTCTGTATGCACTGCAGGCGAGCGGAAACATGCGCACGCTCCCGACAGACACGCGCGCCGACGCTCGCGTGGACCTCTCGACCAACGACTATCTGGGCATCGGCTCCGACGAGCTGCTGCGGCAGCAATTCATGGAGCACGCCACCGAAGCCGGCTATGGAATGACGGCCTCGGCTTCGCGTCTGCTCGCCTCTCATCAAAATGAATTCGCCGCGCTGGAAGGCCTTCTCGAGGATGCCTACGGGCGCCCTGCCCTGCTCTTCAACAGCGGCTACCATGCGAATACCGGAATGATTTCGGCTCTTGCAGCCGACAAGCACACCCTGGTGGTAGCCGACCGCCTCGTGCACGCGAGCATCATCGACGGAATCAGGCTGGCCGGCGCTCCAATGGAGCGCTTTTGCCACAACGACTACAACCACCTGCAGCGCATCCTCGACACCAAAGGGCGCGAATATAATTCGGTGCTGATCGTGGCAGAGAGCATCTACAGCATGGACGGCGACCGCGCAGATATCGGAGCTCTTGCTGAGGCCAAGGAATCGCACGAGGGTGCCATGCTCTACGTGGACGAGGCTCATGCCGTGGGAGTTGCAGGGCCTCACGGCCTGGGGCTCAGCGCCGGGAGCGGGTGCGCTGAAAAGGTGGACATCATAGTGGGTACCATGGGCAAAGCCCTGGCCGGTATGGGTGCCTTCGGCGTTATGAGCGGCAAACTGCGCCGCTTCATGATCAACAAAGCGCGCAGCCTGATATTCTCCACGGCCATGCCACCGATATGCGCCGCCTGGAACAGATTCGTTTTTGAAAAATCGCTCGGGATGGACAGCGAGCGCGCTCATCTGAAGAAGCTTTCGCGTAAGCTCTACGATGTGCTCGGTCTGAGCGGCGATCCATCCCATATTGCACCGTTCATAGTGGGCACACCCTACGGAGCCGTGAATCTCTCGAAGCATCTCGACGCCAATGGTTTCCACGTGCTGCCCATCCGCACCCCCACCGTGCCTCCGGGCACCGACCGCCTGCGCTTCTCCCTCTCGGCTTCGCTGGAGCCGGAATGTCTCGAACCCTTGCGCGACCTCGTAAAATGAAACACACATTTATTTCAAAGAAGGGCGAGCCGCGTCTGATTATCATTTTTGCCGGCTGGGGCATGGATGCCACGCCGTTTCAGGGGCTCGAACGTCCGGGCTACGACCTGCTCGCGGTGTGGGACTACCGCACCCTCGACTTCCGTGAAGAGTGGACCTACGGCTACGAAGAAGTAGCCGTTCTGGCCTGGTCTATGGGCGTGCATGCCGCGCAGATGTGCCACCGCGTTATTGCCGGCAAGACCACTGGGCGCATTGCAGTGGCCGGCACGCCATGCCCCGTGCACGACACCGAGGGTATTCCGCAGGCTATATTCGACGCCACTCTCGCAGGCCTTGACGAATCCAATCTCGCCCGGTTCATGAGGAGGATGTGCGGCGGAGCCGGTGCATATAAGGAATTTTCCGGGCGCAAGCCTTGCCGCCCCGTGGAGGAGCTGCGCCACGAACTCAGAGCCATAGGCGAGCGCGTCCGCGGCGGAGAATGGTCCCGCGAGCCCGTATTCGACCATTACATCGCCACCACACGCGACGCTATCTTCCCGCTCGCCAATCAGCTGAAGGCATTCGAAGGTTGCGACATCATAGATGCAGACTCGCCGCATCTTCCCGATTTTCAAGCCATTCTCGATAGCTTTTTCATAGACAAAGGCCTGGTGGCATCGCGTTTTGAGGGAGCAAGACACAGCTACGACGACTATGCCGAGGCACAGGTTCTCATAGCCGATTATCTTGCCAATCAGTTGCGCGACAAGGACACCGCGGCTATCCTGGCCAATCCCCAAGCCGAAGTTCTGGAGATCGGATGCGGCACCGGACTGCTGTCTCGGCGCATTCTCGCCGTTGCACCCGCAGCTCGGCTTGTCTACTGGGATATCGCATCACTGCCGCCTTCAGGAATCGCCGATGAATCCTACCGATGCTGCGATGCCGAAACTGCCATAGGCCATGTGGCGGAGAACTCACTTGATATGATTGTATCTGCCTCGGCCGTGCAGTGGTTCAACTCCCAGTTCCGCTTTGTGCAGCGCGCGATGAAAGCGCTGAAACCAGGCGGCATTCTCGCAGTATCCACATTCTCCCGCGACAACATGCACGAGACAGCCGGAGCTTCGGGGCGCATGCTGCATCTGCCCGATATCAACGCGTGGGAGACATTCGTGTCCACGCTGCCGGATGTCGAGAAAATCCATATAGGCGGCTTCCCCATAGTGTGCCGCTTCCATAACGCAATGGACGCCATGCGCCATATCAGCCGCACAGGCGTGAACGCGCTGAGCCGCACGGCGGCAAACGCGCGCAGCGTGGCATCGCGGCTCGCGCCCGACGCCCATGGCCGCTACTGCCTCACCTACAAGCCCCTGTTCATTCTCCTGCGCAAGAAACCATGAAGCAATACCCTGTACTTTTCGTAAGCGGCATAGACACGGATGCCGGCAAAACCTTCGCCACCGCTTGGCTTGCAACCGAAATCGCAGCTGAAGGCCGCTCTGTGATTACTCAGAAATTCATCCAGACAGGTTGCGAAAACACATCCGAAGATATCGAGGCCCACAGGCGCCTGTGCGGCCTGCCCATGCAGCCTTGCGACCTGGACGGCACCACCGCGCCCATCATTTTCTCCTACCCAGCCTCGGCACAGCTTGCCGCCCGCATCGATGGCCGCGAGATAGATCTCACGCTCGTGGACCGATCCACGGAAAAGCTGCTGAAGTCGTACGACTGCGTGCTCGTCGAAGGCGCCGGCGGCCTGATGGTGCCTGTGACCGACGATGTGACCACCATCGACTATATTGCTTCGCGCAAGCTGCCCGTGGTGCTTGTGACAAACGGGCGCCTGGGCTCCATCAATCACACCCTGCTCTCGCTCGAGGCCCTAAGCCGCCGCGGAATAGAACTTGCCGCGGTAGTGTACAACCACTATTTCGACAGCGATGCCGTGATAGCCCGAGACACGCGCGGCTTCATAGGCCGCTACGTGGCGCGCCACTTCCCCGATGCCGAAATATTGGACCTGCCGGGGTTGCAGAATTAAGAAATTTGATATATCTTTGCAGGGCAAAAGCGTAGGGAACGCGGTGTGAATCCGCGACAGTTCCTGCTGCTGTATTTTCCCGGTTCCGCTAACGCGGGCCACTCCTGCCGCAGAATGTCATTGGCTGCACGTAGCCGAGAAGGCGCGGCAAGAGCGAGGGGATGAGTCAGAAAACCTTCTTTTGCGCATAATTAATGATTTGTAGCCTGCAGGACCACGGGCAATGATCACTACCGGACGAGTGCGCATAGAACCGGAAGTGCTTTCCCACACGACATACAGGCCACAGAATCAGGTTTTTACTTAATTCTTCAAGTCTTATGTTCAAAAAAGCTCTTTATCTCCTGCCCCTCGCGCTCATTTCCACAGCTTGCAGCAACGACGACGAACCCGAAAAGCCCGAAACACCGGCCTACGAACTCCGTACCCTCACTTTTGAGGATGCCGACTGCCACTTCACGCCCTACGAAATATCGGGCATAAAAATCTCCACGTGGAGCGATCTTATCGACGACGCGCAATACGGCGGCGCGCTTCTCTACGGCGACTACACCACTACGGATTACCACTGGACCGATGGCGGCAACACCATGCTGGGCAGCGGCATCGTGGACGGCGGTCCCTTCTGGAACGGCGGCATAGTGATAAGCGACTACTGGCTCGCTGCTGAAGAAGGCCTGCAATATACCGACCAGCTGGCCGTGCCCACGGGCAGCTCCGACAAGGCCGGACACAACGGTTCGCGCAACTTTGCAGTGCAAAACGGCTACGTGGACGGCGACAGCTACAAAGACAAGCTGCCCGCACTCTCGTTCGGCGACAAAGTGGAACGCGTGATAGACCATCTCTATATCACAAACACATCCTATACCGCATCGGTGCTCCGCTACGGCAACGCCTACGCCGCAGCAGCCACCGCCGGCTCATGGTTCAAGGTGATAGCAATAGGCTACGATACCGCCGGAGCCGAGACCGGACGCCTGGAGTTCAAGCTGTGCGACGGCACCACGATCGTGAGCGACTGGACCAAATGGGACCTCTCCGGGCTCGGTGCCGTGGCCAAAGTGGAATTCAACATCGACGGCAGCGACGACCTGCGTGGCGAATGGGGCCTGAACACGCCCGCATATTTCGCCATTGACGACGTGGCCGTGCGCTTTCCCAATTGATTAATGCGACTGCGCCCCGCATATTTCGCCTCATTCCTGCTTTGTGCGGTTCTCACGGGCTGCATGAAGTGGGAGTACGGCGATGTGGAAGACTTTGCGGCATCGTCGCAAGGTCTTTTCATTGTGTGTGAGGGCAATTTCCAATACGGCAACGCCACGCTCAGCTATTATGATCCTGCCTCGGGTGAAGTGCAGAACGAAGTGTTTCTGCGCGCAAACGGCATGAAACTGGGCGATGTGGCGCAATCAATGACGATGCACGACGGCCGCGGGTGGATAGTGGTGAACAACAGCCATGTGGTGTTTGCCATCGATGCACGTACTTTCAGGGAAACCGGGCGCATCGACAACCTGCCGTCGCCGCGCTATATTCACTTCGTGGACGACACCAAGGCCTACATCACCCAGCTCTGGGACAACCGCATAGTGATAGTGGACCCGCAGCGCTACGCCGTCACGGGATATATTGAGGTACCCGGCATGGCCGCAGCCACCGGCTCAACCGAGCAGATGGTGCAACTGGGGCGCTACGTGTACTGCAACTGCTGGAGCTATCAGCGGCAGATTATCAAGATCGACACCCGTACCGACGAGGTGGCCGGCGTGCTCGATGTGGGAGTTCAGCCAAGAGCCATCGCCGCCGACAGCCGCGGGCGCCTCTGGGTACTCACCGACGGCGGCTATGCCGGCAACGCGGCCGGTCACGAGCGCCCCGCGCTACTGTGTGTCGACACCGAGAGCTTCGAGGTGGTGCAACGCATGAGACTTGAGAGCGGCGACACGCCCTTCGACCTGTGCACCGACAGCAGCGGCTCGACGCTCTACTGGATCAACGGCGGCGTGTGGCGCATGGATGTGGATGCTCCGGTGCTTCCACTGAAGCCTTTCCTCCCCGCGCCGGCCAATGGGCGCTTCTATAGCCTCACCGTGAGTCCCCACGACGGCAACGTGTATGTGGCCGATGCTGCCGACTACCAACAGGCAGCCACCGTCTACCGCTACAATGCCGATGCCGAGCTCGTGGATCAGTTCTCCGTGGGTGTCACGCCCGGAGCTTTCTGCTGGAAATGAAGAAAATAGCCGGCATATTGATTCTTTTGGCAGCGCTGGGCGGCACGGAGGCGGAGGCGCAGACAGTGCTGCGCGAACTCACCGTGCGGGGGCGGCGCCCGCTGGCCGAAACCGGCGTGCTGCGCACCCCTATCGACTCCGCGGCCCTGAAGCAGAACATCGCGCTGTCAATGGCCGACGTGTTGGGGTTCAACTCTTCGCTGTTCGTAAAGAACTACGGACGCGCCACGCTCTCTACGGTCTCGTTCCGCGGCACATCGGCAGGCCACACGCAAGTGACATGGAACGGCATGCCGGTGAACAATCCCACCATAGGGTCCACCGATTTCTCCACAATCCCCGCCTACTTCATCGACCGTGCATCGCTGCTGCACGGCAATTCGTCGCTGGGAACCACTTCCGGTGGTCTGGGTGGCCTCGTGCAACTTGCATCCGAGCCTGTAAAGACCGACGGTTTCTCGCTTCAATACGTGCAGGGGGCTGGCTCTTTCTCCACTTTCGACGAGTATCTCAGGGCAAGCTACGGCGGAGAGCGGTGGCGCAGTTCCACGCGTGTGGTGCTCTCGTCATCCGCCAACGACTATACATACACAAATCACGATAAGAAAGAAAACATCTACGACTCCGACCACAACATCGTGGGCGGCTATCACCCCCGCGAGCGCAACCGCAGCGGAGCCTTCCGCGATTTCCACGCGTTGCAAGACGTTTACTACAGAGGCAGCTCCAACACCGCCGGCGCAAGCATCTGGTATCTGAACTCGCGTCGCGAGCTTCCCATGCTCACAACCGACTACGGCGACGCCCGCGACTTCAGCAACGTGCAGCGCGAACAGACGCTGCGCGCTGTGGCTTCCTGGAAACACTTCGCCACCAGTGCCACGACCGAACTGCGCGCAGGATATATCCACACCACCGCCCGCTACGACTACAGCCGCGACAACGGATCCGGCACGCTCGTGGCCATGACGCGGTCGCGCAGCATAATAAACAGCTTTTACGGACACGCCGGCGGCGAATACCGCTTCCCGTTCAACCTGAGCGTGGAAGTGGCCGCAGATCTGAAGCAGCACCGCGTGCGCAGCTACGACGACAAGATCGAGACTCCGGCCGCGGCACCTGCCGCCATCGGCTACAACGTGGAGCGCTCGGAATTCTCCGCGGCCGTCACGGCCCGCTGGCGCCCCGTGCCACGCGCGGGCGTGGCTGCCATAGTACGCGAGGAAGCCAATGCAGGCAAATGGTCGCCGGTGATGCCGGCCCTCATGCTCGATGCCATTTTATGGCCCCGCATCGGTCTATCGGCGCGGGCTTCAGTGGCACGCAACTACCGCTATCCGGCCATCAACGATCTCTATTTCATGCCCGGCGGCAATCCGGATCTGCGACCGGAAAAAGGATTCAGCTACGACGCGGGCCTCGAGCTGAGCGGAATCAGAGGCACCGGATGGGATGTGACGGCGGCGGCAAGCTGGTTTGACTCGTACATAGACGACTGGATTCTGTGGCTTCCCACACTGAAAGGTTTTTTCTCGCCGCGCAATGTGCTCTCCGTGCATGCCTACGGCCTGGAAGCCCGGGCCACTGCCGGCTGGCTACCGGGGCGCCACTGGTCGCTGAAAGCATCGGCCTCGGCATCTTGGACGCCATCGGTCAACACCGGCCAACCGCAGAGCGATGCCGACCGCTCTATTGGCAAGCAGTTGCCTTACGTGCCCCGGCGCTCCGCATCGGCTTCGCTGCGCGTGGAGTGGCGCAGCTGGGCTTTTCTCTACAAGTGGAACAGCTACTCGCGGCGCTACACGATGAGCGACAACGACGTCACGCTCTCAGGCAGCCTTCCCGCCTACTATATGAGCAACGTGGAGATAGAGAAGAACATCCGTTTCAAGCCGTGCGGCCTTTCGTTCAAGCTCGCGGTGAACAATCTGTTCAACGAAGAATATCTTTCCGTGCTGTCGCGCCCGATGCCGGGCATCAACTTTGAATTTTTCGTGGGTGTATCGCTGTGACGGGCCATGTGAACCCGCTCCCCTTTCCTTTTGTTATTACTGCGAAAACCGACAAAATGTCAGCCGCGGCAGCACTTGCACGGTTTGGCACGAAATATGCATTACAAACTGTAGAGAATAACATTAACCATAACCATAAAATATATTATGACACTTAAACCTCTGGCCGACCGCGTGATCATCCGCCCGACCGCAGCAGAAGAAACCACCATCAACGGTATCATCATTCCCGACAGCGCTAAGGAGAAACCCCTGAAAGGCACCGTTATTGCCGTGGGCAACGGCACGAAGGACGAGGAAATGGTACTCGCAGAAGGCAACGAAGTGTACTACGGCAAGTATGCCGGCACCGAGCTGGAAGTGGATGGCGAGAAAGTACTCGTGATGCGACAGAGCGAGGTTCTGGCTATAATCGAAAAATAAAAAGAATAAAACCACAACATAACTATGGCAAAGCAAATCGAATTCAATATCAAGGCTCGTGAAGAGCTCAAGAAAGGCGTTGACGCCCTCGCCGACGCCGTGAAAGTGACGCTCGGTCCCAAAGGCCGCAACGTGATTATCGACAAGAAATTCGGCGCACCACATATCACCAAGGACGGTGTGAGCGTGGCCCGTGAAATCGAGCTCGAAGATCCCTTCCAGAACATGGGCGCACAGCTCGTGAAGGAAGTGGCATCCAAGACCGGCGACGACGCAGGCGACGGCACCACCACCGCCACCGTGCTCGCCCAGAGCATCATCGCCGTGGGTCTCAAGAACGTGACTGCCGGCGCAAACCCCATGGACCTCAAGCGCGGTATCGACAAAGCAGTGTCCACCGTTGTGGGCGCTATCCGCGAGATGAGTCAGGAAGTGGGCGACGATTTCAAGAAAATCGAAGATGTGGCCCGTGTATCGGCCAACAACGACGAGACCATCGGCCGTCTTATCGCCGAGGCCATGAAGAAAGTGAAAAAGGAAGGCGTCATCACCGTCGACGAGGCCAAAGGCACCGAAACTACGATCGACATCGTGGAAGGCATGCAGTTTGACCGAGGCTATATCTCGCCCTACTTCGTTACCGATGCCGAGAAGATGGAGTGTGTGATGGACAACCCATTCATCCTCATCTACGACAAGAAGGTGAGCAACCTCAAGGACATTCTGCCCATTCTGGAGCAGAGCGCCCAGAGCGGCCGTCCTCTCCTGATTATTGCGGAAGATGTGGACCAGGAAGCCCTGGCCACCCTCGTGGTGAACCGCCTGCGCGGCTCCCTCAAGATCTGCGCCGTGAAAGCCCCCGGATTCGGCGACCGCCGCAAGGAAATGCTTGAAGACATCGCCATCCTCACTGGTGGCACCGTCATCAGCGAGGAAAAGGGCATGCAGCTCTCCACCGCCACCATGCAGGACCTCGGCTCGGCCGTGAAGGTGACCATCAATAAGGAAAACACCACAATCGTGAACGGTGCCGGCTCTCAGGAAGCCATCGCCAAGCGCGTGGCTCAGATCAAGGCACAGATCGAGACCACTACCAGCGACTACGACCGCGAGAAGCTCCACGAGCGTCTGGCCAAGCTGGCCGGCGGCGTGGCCGTACTCCACATCGGCGCTCCCAGCGAGGTGGAGATGAAGGAGAAGAAAGACCGCGTGGACGACGCTCTGAGCGCTACCCGCGCAGCCATCGCAGAAGGTATCGTGCCTGGCGGTGGCGTGGCCTACATCCGCGCTCTCAGCGCCCTCGAAAACCTCAAGGGCGACAACGACGACGAGCAGACCGGTATCGCTATCGTGCAGCGCGCCATCGAGGAGCCTCTGCGCCAGATCGCCCGCAACGCAGGCGTGGAAGGTGCCGTAGTGGTTCAGAAAGTGCGCGAAGGCAATGGCGACTTCGGCTACAACGCACGCACCGACAGCTATGAGAATCTTCTCTCGGCCGGCGTGATCGATCCCGCCAAGGTAACCCGCGTGGCCCTGGAGAACTCAGCCAGCATCGCCGGCATGTTCCTCACCACCGAGTGTGTGATCGCCGATATCAAGGAAGAAAACCCGGCAGCCGGCATGCCTGCCGGCGGTATGGGTGGAATGGGCGGCATGATGTAATATCCTCCACCCTCACAAAAAATCGGCAGCTTTTTCAAGCTGCCGATTTTTGTTTGTGCCTCTAAGCGGGTTTTCAGGCACACATGGGCAAATATTGGTCTTACTTGCCGCTGAAGTAGTTTTCTATCATATTCAGCACCTTGGGCACAAGGCGGCGCACGCTGTAGAACGCCGGTACGCTGTAGCCGTACTTGCGGAAAGAGTTGTAGATATTGCGGTGTGCGATAAAGATATTCTTGAGGTTGCCGTTGCTCTTGCCTCCGGCAAGCATCTTCACGAGAGTGCGCGGCACGTAGTAGCTGCTGATGCGGTGCTTCTCGAGAAAGCGGAACATAAGGTCGAAATCAGCCGATATGTCGAGGCTCTTATCGAAATTGCCCAATTTCTCGAAGCAGCTCCTGCGCGCAAAAAAGGTGGGATGCGCCGGCTGCCATCCCCCCGAGAATATGCCCGGACGGTATTGCGATCCGCGCCAGTAGCGCCACACTCTTTCGGTGTCGTCGGGGTAGACATACATCAGGTTGCCGTACACGGCATCCACGTTGCGTTTCTGCAGTTCCTTGGCTATGATGGAAAGCGTGATATCGTCGAAATACGTGTCGCCTGCGCCCAGAAACCCCACTGCATCGCCCGTGGCCATTGCGAGTCCCTTGTTCATGGCGTCGTAGATGCCCGTATCCGGTTCGCTCACCCAGCTGAAGCGATCGCCCAAGCGCTCCTTCCATTTTTCGAGAATATGCCGGGTGCCGTCGGTCGACGCACCGTCCACCACGATGTATTCCCAATCTCCGTAATGCTGCTCGTCCAGGCTCCGGAGCGTACGCTCTATAAAGTGTGCGCTGTTGAGCGAAGCAGTGATTATGGACAGTTTCATACCGGTTCTTATCCTCTGATGCCGCAGAAATCGAGTATCAATTTATCTTCTCCGGCCGGAAGCGATTTGAAGGGCGTGTGGGCCGTGAGATACACCACAATATCGGCGCGGTCAAATGCTTCCCCGTAATCTGTGAGTTCAAATTCCAGATGGCCCGCCACGTTTGGCTCAACCACAAGAATCTGCGCGCCCGCAGCTGTGCCGAGCACTTCCGCGGCGATCTTGCATGACGGCGATTCGCGCAAATCGTCGATATCTGGCTTGAACGCCAGGCCCATAAGTGCCACCACGGGTTCGCGGCCATGCTCGATTTTGAATTGCAGGATGGCGTTTTTGATTTTCTCGGCACACCAGCTGGCCTTGTAGTTGTTCACCTCGCGGGCAGTGGCAATCACGCGCGACTGGGCCGGATAGGCCGAAGTGATGAAATATGGGTCCACCGCTATGCAGTGGCCCCCCACCCCGCACCCGGGGCGCAGTATATTCACCCGAGGGTGGCGGTTGGCGAGGCTGATGAGCTCCCACACATCTATGCCGGCGGCATCGCAGATGAGGCTGAGTTCATTGGCAAAGGCGATCTGCACGTCGCGCGATGCGTTTTCGGTGAGCTTGCACATCTCGGCCGTGCGCGAATTTGTGGCATGCAGCCGGCCTTCCACAAAACGGCCATAGAACTTCTTTGCCGCCTCGGTGGACGCTTCGTCCATACCTCCTATCACGCGGTCGTTGTGCACCAGCTCGTGAATCACATTGCCGGGGAGCACGCGCTCGGGGCAATATGCCACACGGAGGTGGCCGCGCAGTTCAGGCCGCGTGTCGTAGATTATCTCCGCCATAGCTTCGGTGGTGCCGACAGGCGACGTGGATTCAATCACAAAAAGGTCGCCCACCTTGAGAAAAGGCACCACCGACCTGGTGGCAGCCTCCACAAAACTCACATCCGGCTGATGGCCGCTGCGAAACGGCGTGGGCACTACGATAAAAAAGGCATCGGCCTCCTCGGGCTCCGTGGAAGCGCGCAGCTTTCCGGCGTCAAGCACCTGGCGCAGCATTTCTTCCATGCCCGGCTCGATGAAATGGAGATGGCCCGCGTTGGTCTGAGCCACCACATCTTTATTGATATCTACTCCCACAACGTCCACACCTCCGCGCGCGGCGGCGATTATGGCAGTAGGGAGTCCTATGTATCCAAGTCCAACGAAGCAAGCTTTCATTGCTACTTTACCTTATATAATTGTACAAACCTTCAATAATACGCGGGCATGCCCGGCCGTCGCCGTATGGGTTGACCGCATTGGCCATCGCGGCATGGGCGCTATCGTTGTCGAGCAGGCGCGACACTTCTTCCACAATCTTGCATTCGTCGGTGCCCACGAGCTTTACAGTGCCGGCGTCCACCGCTTCCGGGCGCTCGGTGGTATCGCGCATCACGAGCACGGGCTTGCCCAATCCTGGAGCTTCCTCCTGGATGCCGCCGCTATCGGTGAGTACCACGTGGGCCACCGACATCAGCCTTACGAACGACAGATACTCCTGCGGCTCTATGAAAAACAGATTACCGCCACAGGCATCTCCGGCACCGAACACCTCGACAATGGGACGGCGCACGTTGGGATTGAGATGCATGGGATAGACGAAATCCACATCAGGGTGCATCGCGGCGAGGCGCGCGATCGCACGGCATATCGACAGAAAACCTTCGCCGAAATTCTCGCGCCTGTGACCCGTGATCAGAACCATGCGGCGACCTGCTTCCACACGTGCAGGGTCGTAACCCTCGAGGCGCAGGTGGTCGTCGAGCCGCGCGGTGAGTGCTCCGTCGCCGGCGATCTTATCCACCACAATACGAAGTGCGTCTATCACGGTGTTTCCCGTAACTACTATGGCCGAGGGGTCCACGCCCTCGGCCATAAGATTGAGACGTGCGGTAGAAGTGGGAGCGAAATGGATCCGGGCCAGGCGTCCGGTGATCTGACGGTTCATTTCCTCGGGCCATGGCGAGAGTATATCGCGGGTGCGCAGACCGGCCTCCACGTGGGCCACCGGTATCTGCCGGTAGAATGCGGCGAGCGCGGCTGCCATAGATGTGGTGGTGTCGCCGTGCACGACCACGCACTGCGGCTTCACCTTGTCAAGCACATCGCGCATGCCCAGAAGCACACGCGAGGTAACGTCATACAGGTCCTGGCCTTGCTTCATGATGTCGAGGTCGAAGTCCGGAACGATGCCGAACACTTCGAGCACCTGGTCGAGCATGCTGCGATGCTGACCGGTGACACACACGAGCGTGCGAAACTTTTCCGGATGCTTGCGCAGCTCTAATACGAGAGGAGCCATCTTGATTGCCTCCGGCCTCGTACCGAATACTACCAGCACCGTTTTCGTTTCGCCTGTCATTTATATACCTATTATATATTATTACGATTTCGCCGTCGATTTATTGCCACGTTCAGCCAAATATTGGCAAGCATGAAGATGAGGATATCGAGGGCAAACAGGAGGGTGATGTTCAGATACGTGGCCAGCCAATAGTTCAAGCCGGTGAGCAGCAGCGAGAAAAGCAGGATCGACACCATGGCCGTGCGCTGCGGGAGGCCCGCGTCGAGCAGCTTGTGGTGGATATGGGATTTATCCGGCAAGAAGGGATTGGAGTGGTGACGGATGCGGCGGATATACACTCGCACCACGTCGAAGCAAGGCACGAGCAGAGGAGCGAAGGCTATCACCAGGGAATCGCCGCTGAAGCCCATACTGGCCTGGTCTATGCTGCATATGCGCATGGACAGGAAGCAGATGATTATGCCCGTGGTGAGGGCGCCGGTGTCGCCCATGAATATTTTTTTGCCCACCTTGGCATTGCCGAACACATTATAATAAAAGAATTGGATGAGGGCGCCGAGGGTGCCGAAAGCCACAAGAGCGTACGTGACCTCGCCGCAGCATAGCATCACCCAGCCGTAGAACAGCATGGCTATGGAGCAAAGACCAGATGCAAGGCCGTCGATACCGTCGATGAGATTTATCGCATTTGTCACGAACACCACCACCAGAATGGAGAACGGCACAGAAACCCACACGGGCAGACTGTAAATGCCACAGAATCCGTCGAGGCTGCCTATTGCCTCACCGGAAGCCACGAGGAATCCGGCTGCGATAATCTGCGATATGAATTTGGCACGGTAGCGCACGCCCACCAGGTCGTCGGCGATACCCACGAGATACATTATCATGAGGGCGCACATGCCAAAGCAGCAGCGCACCACATCCGGCTGCGACCATGAGAATCCCGTGAACCTGAACAGCAGGAACGAACCGCCGATGGCAGCCACCGAGAATATCATCGACGGCATGAAGGCTATGCCTCCCAGGCGCGGAACCTTGCCGTGGTGGATCTTGCGCTCGTCAATTTCGTCGAAGAGGTTTTTGCGGAAAGCGATAAGTAGGATCTGAGGTATGATTATACCTGCCAGCAGCAGGCTCACACAGAAAACGGCCAAGCATTCGAGAGCAGTCAGATTCATAGGGACACTGTGATTATTAAGGAGGTCGGGTCCTCCTTTTTCATGGTATTTTGGCTGCAAAAAATACCGCCGGCATTGCCTTCCGGCACCGCAGACGGTTCAATATTTATGTGTGCTTTATACATGCAGCCTGAAAATTGCAATGAAAGGTGATGATGATTTTCCGCAAATTTATGCATTAATTTACAACTCTCCAAAAATAAAGGCATCAAATTGCCCAATATTTATTTTTTTGCGCAATATTCGGCAGATTGGGCTCAGGTATTTGACGTTTTAATATTTTTTCACTAACTTTGCACCCGTTTTTCAATAGGTTTCCAAATATAACTATGTCGCATTGTGCGACTTAACTGTCTTTTTTCTTGATATGCAGCTTTCGGGTACAATTGATTTCCGGCCCAAACTACTGGGCACACTGCGCCACTACAGCATGGAGCGCTTTCGCGCTGATTTCACAGCCGGTATAGTAGTGGGTATAGTGGCCCTGCCTCTCGCCATCGCATTCGGTATCGCCTCCGGCGTGAGTCCGTCCGTTGGTCTCATCACGGCCATCATAGGCGGCTTCCTCGTATCGGCACTGGGCGGCAACACGGTGCAGATCGGCGGTCCCACGGGCGCTTTCATCGTGATCGTGTACAACATCATCGCCCAATTCGGGCTTCAGGGTCTCGCCATAGCCACATTGATGGCCGGCATAATCCTCGTGGCCATGGGTCTTTTCCATCTGGGCACGGTGATCAAATTCATCCCCTATCCCATTGTGGTGGGCTTCACCGCCGGTATCGCCCTCACGATCTTCTCCACGCAGATCAACGACTTCTTCGGACTCGGGCTGCGCGATATTCCCGGCGAGTTCATTCCCAAGTGGGGAATGTATTTCAGCAATTTCGGCTCCATCGACATCAGCACCACGATTGTGGCCGTCGTGTCGTTGCTCATCATAATCGCCACGCCTAAGATTTCAAAGAAACTGCCAGGAGCACTCATTGCGATCGTGATAATGACCGCCGGCGCATTTCTGGCCACCCTGTACGTGCCCGGCTTTCATGTAGAGACAATCGGCGAGCGATTCGGCTCCATGAGCACCGATATCCCCGAACCGCACGGATTTGAAATCAATATGGCCACGATCAACCTGCTGCTCCCCTCGGCGTTCACCATAGCCATGCTGGGCGCAATAGAATCACTGCTGAGCGCCACCGTGGCCGACGGCGTGACAGGCTCGCGCACCAACAGCAACACCGAGCTCATCGGCCAGGGTATAGCCAATATCGCCGTGCCTTTCTTCGGAGGCATACCCGTGACCGGCGCCATAGCGCGCACTATGACCAATATAACCAACGGCGGACGTACGCCCGTGGCCGGCATTATCCATGCTCTCGTGCTGCTGCTCATCTTCCTCTTCGCCATGCCGCTGATCAACTACATACCCATGGCCTGCCTGGCAGCCGTGCTGATGGTCGTGGCCTACAACATGAGCGGCTGGCGCACGGTGGTGGGCATATTCCACGCCCCCAAGAGCGACATTTCGGTGCTCGCTGTGACGTTCCTGCTCACCGTGGTGTTTGACCTCACCATAGCCATCGAGATAGGCCTGCTTCTGGCAGTGGTGCTCTTCCTGCGCCGCGTGATGGAAAATACGGAAATCAAAGTGTACTCCGAGCAGCTCGACGTGGCCGAGGGCACCGACCTGTCGCAGCACGAAGTGCTGAACGTGGCCAAGGGCGTGAGCGTCTACGAAATCGACGGCCCGTTCTTCTTCGGCATCGCCACCAAGTTCGACGAAATGATGCGCTCCACACTGGGTAGCAAGCCCAAGGTGAGAATCCTGCGCATGCGCAAGGTGGCTTTCATCGATGCCACAGCCCTGCACAACCTGGAGATTCTCATCCGCTCGTCGCAGAGCGAGGGCATCCATGTGGTGCTTTCGGGCGTGCGGCCCAATGTGCGCGAGACGCTGGTGCACGCCGGAATTGACCGTCTCGTGGGCTCCGACCATATATG
>CAMWRI010000018.1 GCA_947176585.1 uncultured Porphyromonadaceae bacterium | reverse complement strand
GTCGTAATAATGAACTTACGAGTCTTGATTTATCAAATAATATACAACTAACTGAGCTAGATTGTGGAGCCAATGACCTGACGAGCCTTGAATTATCCAACAATCAACAACTTCGATATTTGAGCTGCGAATATAATTATCTGAGAGTCCTTGACGTTGCAAACAACAATCAATTAACAGCTCTATATTGTTTTCACAATCAGATATCTGCTCTTGATGTAAACAACAATACAGAACTGACTATACTTGCGTGCAATTCTAACCTTTTGACGTCTCTTGATGTATCAAACCATACACAACTGGTTGACTTTAGGTGCAGTGAAAATCCCGGTGAAAACAACAAGTTTATAGTTACGGCATGGTTTGATTCATCGGCTATCCCCGAGAACTTCACTAAGGGTTCATGGGAATACGACGGAAATACCGTGGCTATCGAGTATACGAAGGCTGAATAAGGGCCCGAAATGAATGTAAGCCTCATCGCGCGAGCGGTGGGGCTTTTTTATTTTGGAATGGCCTCGCGCAGAGGCGCAGAGGGCCGAAGGCCCGATGTTGTGGTTAACCGGGCATGACCGCAGGGAGTGCCCGGGAGTGCCCGGCGCTGGGGTGAGTCGCGGAGCGACGGTGTTGTGCGCGCTCATCACGACATCATCGCTCCGCGACTCACAGGCCTATGGGATGCTGCCCCGCACTCCCTGCGGTCATGCGGGGTTAACCACAATCCCGTCGCTCCGCGACTTCGATGCCCTGCGCCCGGGGGCGGTGAAATCTCGCGCAGAGGCGCAGAGAGAATAATTATAAGATATTAGGCATCAGAGCCGGAGGCTCTGAATTTTGTTAACCCCGTGCGGACGCGCGGGGTGGATGGCAACCCACGGGAGACAGCCCCGGAGGGGGTGTACTTCTGTCAACCCCATGCCTCAACTAGCTCAGACACTACCAGCGCCTGGGGTTAACAAAAGGCCGAGCCTCCGGCTCGGGGTTGATGCTCTGCGCCTCTGCGCGAGTTTTCCTGCCCCGGTGGCATAAAAAAGAAACACAAGAAACAAAAAACTTTTGTTCCTTGTGTCGCTTCTGTCCTTTTGTATCCCGCGTTAAATAGATATTTTCCGGCGGACGCTTTGAAAAGCGTCCCTACCGCGCTGATAATCAATAAATACCTCTGCGGCTCTGCGCGATATTTTCAATCCCCGCCCGGCATGCGATAAACAAAAGCGACACAAGAAAAAACTTTTGTTCCTTGTGTCGCTTCAGTCCTTTTGTATCTCGCGCTATACAGATATTTTCCGGCGGACGCTTTGAAAAGCGTCCCTACCGCGCCGATAATCAAATAAATCCCTCTGCGGCTCTGCGCGAGATTCCTCAAACCGCGAGGCGGTCAATTCACGCGGAAACGCGTATCGCCCGTTCGGAAGAAAGCATCTATCTGGCGTGCGGCGGCGATGCCGGCGTTGATATTGGCCTCGGCAGTCTGCGCGCCCATTTTCTTGGGCGTGAAAAACACGCGGCCCGGGGCGGCTGCTTCCAGCTCGGCGGCATTGTCGGGCCGTACATCGGCCACATAGCGCAGGTCAGGCCGCTCTGCCAGTACTGCAGCCAGAGCCGGCTCGTCGATCACTTCCTTGCGCGCCGTGTTGACCACCACCGCACCCTTGGGCAGCAGCGAGAGCAGCGCAGTGCCTATGCTGCCGCGGGTCTCGGGCGTGGCCGGGATGTGGATGCTCAGCACGTCGCTGCCCGCGTAGAGGGCTTCCACGGTGTCGACGGGCTCCACGCCTGCCTGCTGCATCACCTCGGCGGGGCAGAAGGGGTCGAAGGCGCTCACGTGCATACCGAATCCGGCGGCTATGCGCGCCACGCAACGGCCCACCTGGCCGAAAGCCTGTAGACCCAGGTGCTTGCCGCGCAGCTCAGTGCCCGCGCTGCCGTCGTACATGCGGCGCACGGCCATCACGGCCAGGCCGAACACGAGTTCGGCCACCGCGTTGGAGTTCTGGCCGGGAGTGTTTTCCACCACGATGCCGCGGGCCGTGGCGGCCTGCAGGTCGATATTGTCGTAGCCGGCGCCGGCGCGCACCACGATCTTGAGCTCGGGGGCGGCGGCGAGCACTTCGGCGTCAACCTTGTCGGAGCGCACTATCAGGGCGTGGGCCGTGGCCACGGCGTCGAGCAGCTCGGCGCGGCTGCCGTATTTCTCGAGGAGCACCAGCTCGTGGCCGGCGGCCTCGATCACTTCGCGGATGCCGTCCACGGCCACCTTGGCGAAGGGTTTCTCTGTGGCTACCAGTACTTTCATGCCTTCTGCTTTTCAAAGTCCTTCATGGCTGCGATGAGAGCTTCCACGCTCTCGAGGGGCAGCGCGTTGTAGAGCGAGGCGCGGAATCCGCCCACACTGCGGTGGCCCTTGATGCCCACGATGTCGCGCTCGGTGCAGAAGTCGATGAAGTCTTTCTCGAGCTGCTCGTAGCCGGGGGTCATCACGAAGGTCACGTTCATGAGCGAGCGGTCTTCGATGCGGGAGGTGCCGCGGAAGATAGTGCTGTTGTCGATGGCCTCGTAGAGCTTGCCGGCCTTCAGGGATGCGCGCTCGTAGAGAGCCGTCACGCCGCCCAGCTCCTTGTAGTGGCGCAGGGTCTGCAGGGCGGTGAAGATGGGCAGCACGGGAGGCGTGTTGAACATCGAGCCTTTCTTCACGTGGGTGCGGTAGTCGAGCATGGTGGGGATCGCGCGGTCCACACGGCCCAGGGCTTCGTCCTTGACAATCACGAGCGTGACGCCGGCGGGAGCCAGGTTTTTCTGGGCGCCGGCGTAGATGGCGTCGTAGCGGGCCACGTCCACGGGACGCGAGAAGATATCGGAACTCATGTCGGCCACCAGGGGGCAGGGAGCGTCGATATCGGCGTGCAGCTCGGTACCGTAGATGGTGTTGTTTGTGGTCACGTGCAGGTAATCGAGACCCTCGGGAATCTCATAGTCGTGGGGATAGTAGGTGTAGCCGTCGGCCTCGCTGGATGCGAGCACGTCCACCTCGCCGAAGAGGCGGGCCTCCTTGATGGCATTGTGGGCCCAGGTGCCGGTGTCGAGATAGCCGGCGCGGTTGCGCAGCAGGTTCATGGGTATCATGGCGAACTGCATCGAGGCGCCGCCGCCCAGCCACAGCACGCTGTAGCCCTCGGGCACGCCCAGGAGTTCCTTCACCAGCTCGCCGGCCTCGTCGATCACGGCCTGGAATTGCTTGCTGCGGTGGGAGATGGAGAGCAGTGAGATACCCGTGCCGGCGAAGTCGCGGATGGCGTCGATGGTGTTGTCTATGGCATAGTCGCTCAGGATGGAGGGACCGGCATAAAAATTATGCTTTTTCATATGTACGGTTTTTTGTTTTCTTTTCGGCAAATATACTGCTTTTTGTGCAATCTGCGCGCAAAAAACATGCTAAATCGCCCCGCGGCTATCCGAACAGGCCCATATCGGCGCTGTGGTCCAATCCCAGATGGCTGTAGGCCAGCGCCGTTACCTCGCGGCCGCGGGGTGTGCGCTTGATGAAGCCCTCCTTGATCAGATAGGGCTCGTACACTTCCTCTATGGTGCCCGGGTCTTCGCCCAGAGCCGTGGCTATGGTGCTGAGGCCCACGGGGCCGCCGCGAAACTTGGTGATGATCGTGCGCAGCAGTTTGTTGTCTATCTCGTCCAGGCCGTAGCGGTCGATATTGAGAGCCTCCAGTGCATAGCGTGCGATGGGCAGGTCGATGTCGCCGTTGCCGCGCACCTGGGCGAAGTCGCGCACGCGGCGCAGCAGGGCGTTGGCTATGCGGGGGGTGCCGCGGCTGCGCAGCGCCACCTCCAGGGCGGCCTCGCTGCTGATGGCCACGCCCAGGAGCGACGCCGAGCGCTCAACGATGCTCTGCAGCACGGGGTGGTCGTAGTATTCCAGATGGCAGTTGATGCCGAAACGGGCGCGCAGGGGCGACGTGAGCAGGCCGCTGCGCGTGGTGGCGCCCACGAGCGTGAAAGGCTCCAGCGAGAGCTGCACCGAGCGTGCGCCGGGGCCCTTGTCGATCATGATGTCGATGCGGTAGTCCTCCATGGCCGAGTACAGGTATTCCTCCACCACCGGGCTCAGGCGGTGGATCTCGTCGATAAAGAGCACGTCGTTGGGTTCCAGCGAGGTGAGTATGCCGGCCAGGTCGCCGGGCTTGTCGAGCACGGGGCCCGACGTGATTTTCAGTCCCACGCCCAGTTCATTGGCCACGATGCCCGCGAGGGTGGTCTTGCCCAGGCCTGGAGGGCCGAAGAGCAGTATATGGTCCAGTGCCTCGCCGCGCATACGTGCGGCCGCCACGAACACGCGCAGATTGTCCACGATCTTCTCCTGGCCCCGGAAGGAGCCGAAGCGGTCGGGGCGCAGGGCGCGCTCTATATCGCGCTCGCTGCCTGCGGGCGCCGCATTGTCGCGTATGTCGAAGTCTTCTGCCATTCGCTTGCTGGTTGCTGATTATAAGATTTATAAGTCTTATAAGTCGTATGAGATTTATATATTGGCCGGCGATTGTATCTTCTGGAGCACCCGGGCCACGATGGAATCGGGGCGGATGGCGCGCATGCATTGGAGATTCTGGCCGCGGCAAGGCTTGTCGCCGAACACGCTGCACGGGCGGCACGGCACAGGCAGCTGTATCATATCCGAGTCGTTCTGCCGCCAGCCGGCAAAGCCACAGTAGGGATGAGTAGCACCCCAGATGCTCAGCGTGGGGGCTCCCGCGATGGACGCCAGATGCATGTTGGCGGAGTCCATCGTGAGCATGCAGTCCATGTGGTTGAACAGTGCCAGCTCCGCGGCGAATCCGTGGCGCTGACCTGCCAGCGAGCGCACCCGGGGATAGCGCGCGGCCCAATCGTCGAGCACCCGTGCCTCCTCGGCGCCGCCGCCCAGCAGGAATATCTCCACATCAGGCTGCTGCGAGAGAGATTCCACCACCTGCTCCATGAGCTCCGGCGGATAAATCTTGCCCGCATGTGCGGCAAAGGGGGCGATGCCCACCCAGCGCGTGCCCTCGGGCTTGGGCGCCGTGATGGCCGCGAAAGCCTCGGCAGGCGCTTTTCCACGGCCGCTCCACAGGCCTTCGAAGCGCTCCTGAAGCGGCAGACCGGCGCGGGCGAAGGCGCGGGCATATGCCTCGCGGCTGCCCGGCAGGGGCAGCATCACCTTGTTGCGCGGGCGCGTCAATGCGCGGCGGCGTCCGCGGGCCTTGTCGATGCGCGAGCATGGCACGCCGTGCAGCCGCATGAACAGGCCCAGCAGCCGCGTGCGCAGCACGTCGTGCAGGTCGATGAAGGCGGCGGGGTTGAAACGGCGGCGCATCTCGGCAGCCAGGCGGCGCATTCCGCCTATGCCTTTATATGCGGGATCCTTGAGGTCTACGCCCACCACCGTGAGATTCTCCGGAGCGCAGGCGAATATAGAGGTCATCGACGCGCGCGTGAGCAGCACGAAGTGCAGCCGCGGGTAGCATGCGCAGGCGCTGTAGACCACCGGCACGGTCATGGCCACGTCGCCGATGGCCGAGAATCTGGCCAGCAGCACGTTTCCGCTCAGAGTCTTGTGCCCGCTCATTATACCTGTTGCTTATTTCTTGGCTCCGCCGTAGAGCACGGGGTTCGTGTCGGCGTCGTTGTACATCTTCATCTGCCTGTACACCTTCATGTACTTGCGGCCGGCTGCGATGTCGTCCAGCAGGGTGTCGATGGCGGCGGTGAGGTCGGCCTGCTGCTCCAGCAGCACGGCCAGCTTGGCGGCGCAGCGCTCGCGGTGCATGTCGCCGGCGTCCTCGCGCGCAGCCTCGGCGCGCATGTGGTAGATCTTGAGGGCGAGGATGCTCAGGCGGTCGAGCGCCCATGCGGGGCTCTCCGTGTTGATTGTGGCGCCGGGCAGCGGCTTCACGCCTGCATAGAGGTCGCGGAAGTAGGTGTCGAGTTCCTCCACCATGTCTGTGCGCTTCTGGTTGCTGGCGTCGATGCGTCGCTTGAGCTTCAGGGCCTCGGCTGGGTCTATTTCGGGGTCGCGTATGATATCTTCGAGGTGCCACTGCACGGCGTCCACGTAGTTCTTGGCAAAGAGCGTGTGGTCGATTGTGCCGGGAGCGTAGGGGTTCTCCTCGGGGGCGTCCACGTGGTCGTGGCGGTGGTAGGCCTCGGTGGCCTGCTCGAAGATGTCGAAGGCGTGTTGTGCGAAGGGTTTCATGATTTCAGAGGATTTATAGGTTTTTCCGTGCGGCAGCAATCAGCGGCGCTTGCGGGCGTTGGCCTTGGCCTGGGCGCGCATGGCAGCCTCCTGCTGCTTCTGGGCTTCTTCCAGGCGTGCCATCCAGCCGGATTTCTTGCGGGGCTTGCGGGCGTTGGCCTCCATCTCGGCGCGCACCTTCTTCTCGTCCACGAAGTGACGGGTGAGGGTGGTCTGGATGATGGTGATGAGCAGCGAGAGCAGGTAGTAGTAGCTCAGCGCCGAGGCATAGTCGTTGAAGAAGAAGAGAAACATCACGGGCATCAGATACATCATCCACTTCATGCCGGGCATGCTCTGGCCGCCGGGCTGGTTCTGCATCGTGAAGGTGGTGTACACCACGTTCGCCACGGTCATGAGCAGGCAGAAGAGGCTCACCTGGTTGCCGTAGAACGGTATGGTGAAGGGCAGCGTGCAGATATAGTCCGGCGCCGAGAGGTCGTGGGCCCAGAGGAAGCTCTGGCCGCGCAGCTCGATAGCCGAGGGGAAGAACGAGAACATGGCGATGAGCACCGGCATCTGCAGCAGCATGGGCAGGCAGCCCGACATCGGGTTGGCGCCGGCGCGCGAATACAGGGCCATAGTCTCCTGCTGGCGCTTCATGGCGTTCTCCTGGCCGGGATATTTCTCGTTGATGGCGGTGATCTCCGGAGCGAGCACGCGCATGCGGGCCTGACTCTTGAAGCTCTTGTAGGTGAAGGGGAAGAGGATGAGCTTGATAAACACCGTGAGCAGCAGGATGATCAGGCCGTAGCTCTTGATGAAGCGGCCCAGGAAGTCAAATACCGGAATCACGATTATCTGGTTGATCCACCGGAAGAGGCCCCAGCCCAGAGGCACGAGGCGGCGCAGGTCAAGGTCTTCGTCGGGGTAGATGCGGTCCTGGATGTCGCTCAGCAGAGGATAGTCGTTGGGGCCGAAGTAGAAGGTGAAGTCGGCTGCGAGGCCGTCGGCTGTGCTGTAGGGCAGCGTGGAGGCCATGCTCATATCCTTCAGATAGTCGGGCAGGTCGAGGGGGCGGCTCGTGAGATCGGCGCTGGCGAAGTAGTCGCGGGCGATGAGCACGCTCGAGAAGAACTGGTTCTTGAAGGCCACCCACTTCACGCGGCCGGTCAGCTCCTTGTGGTCGTCCTTGTTGTTCTTGAGCTCGTCGGGACCCTCGCCGGCGTATTTGTACATGATGGCCGAGTTGCGCTCCTCGAATGTGCGGCCCTTCTCGTTGCGTCCCATCTTCTGGTGCCAGTCAAGACCCATGGTGGCGGTGCTCGGTGGCAGCACTGCGTCCATGCCCTGCTGCACCACCTGCATCCCCACGAGGTAGCTGCCGGGATGCATCGTGTAGCGCAGTCCCCACCATGCGCCGTCGGCCAGCTCGAGCTTCATCAGCATCGTGGTGTCGTTCTCCATCACGGGCGAGAAGTTGAATTCGGCGGTGTTCAGGCGCTGGTCGGCTGTGGTGAGCACGAAGCTGTAGCCGTCCGTGCCGTCCTGAAACAGCTTCACGGGAGTGGCCGGGGTGGTGAGTTCGGTGTCGTAGTTCTTGAGCTCCACCTGACTCACACGGCCGCCGCGCGACGAGAAGGTCACGCGCATCACGTCGTTTTCCATCACCTGCTCCGTGTCGGGGCCGCCCAGGTGGCGTGCGAAGCTCTTGTATTTCTGAGCCGATGCCACCACTTCGCGCAGGGCCTTGAGGGCGCCGGCGCGTGCTGCGGGAGTGAGCGCGGATGCTGCCAGAGCCTGATAGTCTTCGCCGCCTATCGTGCCGGCGATACGGCCTGCGGAGTCGGCTGTGAGGCTTGCCTGTGCGGTTTCGAGGCGGTAGGTGCCGTCCGGTCCGGCCACGCCGGAGGTGAGGATGGCGGCGCGCAGCGACGCTGCGTCGACGGCCGTGAGGCTGTCGAGTGTTTCGGCGGCGGTGTTCGGTGCTCCGGCCAGCTGCTCCACGGCAGCGTCATCGGCCTGCACGTTCTGCTCGGCGTCGGGCTTGTTGAGATACATGAAGCCGAATAGTATTACGGCCATTAGGGCGAGGCCCGTGAGTGTATTGCGGTCCATTGTTCGCTATTGGGGTATGCTTATTTGGTTTCGGTTGTTTTTTCGGAGCGGTATTCTATGGCTGCGCGCATGAAGTCGCGGAACAGGGGGCTGGGCGAGAGCACCGTGCTGGAGTATTCCGGGTGGTACTGCGTGCCCACAAACCAGCGGAGTGCCGGCACTTCCACCACTTCCACCAGGTCGGTGGCGGGGTTGATGCCCACGCAGGCCATGCCGGCGGCCTCAAGCTCGTCGCGGTAGCGGTTGTTGAACTCGAAGCGGTGGCGGTGGCGTTCGCTGATACGGGTGTTGCCGTAGGCGCGGGCCACGAGGCTGCCGGGGCGCAGCTCGCAGTCGTAGGCACCCAGGCGCATGGTGCCTCCCATGTTGGTGATGCTCTTCTGTTCCTCCATCAGGTCGATCACGTTGTGGGGTGTGCTGCGGTCCATCTCTGTGGAGTTGGCGTCTTCGAGGCCCAGCACGTCGCGCGCGTATTCAATCACCATGCACTGCATGCCCAGGCATATGCCCAGCGTGGGCACATCGTGCTCGCGGCACCATTTCAGGGCCGTGAATTTGCCTTCGATGCCGCGCTGGCCGAATCCCGGGGCGATCACCACGCCGTCCAGCCCGCGCAGGGTCTCGTCGCAGTTCTCGGGCTTGAGTTTCTCAGAGTGTATGTAGTGTATCTTCACCTTGTAGCCGGCGTAGGTGGCGGCGTGGAAGAGCGATTCGTTGATGCTCTTGTAGGCGTCCTGCAGTTCCACGTATTTGCCCACGAGGCCGATGTTGACTGTCTCGGAGGCGCTGTCGAGGCGCTCCAGGAAGGTGTGCCAGGGCTCCATGTCGGGCTCGCCCACGATGAGCACGCCCATCTTGCGCATCACTATTTCGTCGAGGTGCTGCTCATGCATCTTGATGGGCACCTTGTAGATGCTGTCCACGTCGATGCTCTGCACCACGGCATCCGGCGCCACGTTGCAGAATCGTGCGATCTTGGCGCGCATGTCGTGGCCTATGTGCTTCTCGGTGCGGAGCACCAGCACGTCGGGCTGGATTCCCAGCTCCTGCAGCTGCTTTACGCTGTGCTGCGTGGGCTTGGTCTTGAGCTCCTTGGCGGCGGCGATGTAGGGCACGTAGGTGAGGTGGATGCACAGGGCGTTCTGGCCCATCTCCCAGCGCAGCTGGCGCACGGCCTCGAGGAAGGGCAGACTCTCGATGTCGCCCACGGTGCCGCCTATCTCTGTGATCACGAAGTCGAAGTTGCCGGTGCTTCCCAGGGCGCGCACGTTGCGCTTGATTTCGTCGGTGATGTGGGGCACGATCTGCACGGTCTTGCCCAGGTAGTCGCCGCGGCGCTCCTTGTCGATCACGCTCTGGTAGATGCGGCCGGTGGTCACATTGTTGGCGCGCGATGTGTGGATATTGGTGAAGCGCTCGTAGTGGCCCAGGTCCAGGTCGGCCTCGTGGCCGTCTTCCGTGACGTAGCACTCGCCGTGCTCGTAGGGGTTGAGCGTGCCTGGGTCGATGTTGATGTAGGGGTCGAACTTCTGGATCGTTACGCTGAAACCGCGTGCCTTGAGCAGGCTCGCGAGCGATGCGGATATGATGCCCTTGCCCAGCGACGACACCACACCTCCCGTGACGAAGATATATTTAGTATCCATGTAGAAATGCAAATTACCCGCAAAGGTACATAAAAAACTTGAAAATCACCATAATAAAGCGGCAGCATATTGATGCTGCCGCATAAGTGATTGATTATTAAGGTGAAAGACCTTAAAAACTTTAAAGACCTTAAGGACCTTAATGACCTTAAAGCCCCTGTTTCAATAGTGGAAGCTGCTGCCCCCCAGGAACTCCCGCACGAGGCTTGTGGGCGGGATGAGCTCCGGGGTGATGGGCGAGAACAGCTCCAGGAAGTGACGCAGGCGATAGGCCTCGGCGTATTCGGGCACGTCGTTGGGCACGAGCTTGAGGATGCGCTCGGCCTGCTCGCGGATCACGCCCAGCTCGAAGAGCAGCGACGAGTTGAATGTGGCGTCGGCGTTCTCCTGATAGGGGAATATCCACTTTTCCTCGCCGCGGCGCACGCTGGGCCAGAGCCGTATGCTCTCGCGGGCTGAGTAGCCGCGGTATTTGTAGTCGCGCACGATGCGGCGCAGCAGGCGCGTGTCGGTGGTGGGCACCCAGTTGTGGTTGTCGATGGTGAGGGTGGTGAGCGCCGATACGTACACGCGGAATTTCTGGTCCTCGGGAATGTTGGGTGTGAGCGCCGGGTTGAGTCCGTGGATGCCCTCGATGAGCAGCACGCTGCCTTCGCCCAGCTTGATGGTGTTTCCGCGGTATTCGCGGCGCCCGGTCTCGAAGTTGTAGGTGGGCAGCTCCACTTCCTCGCCGGCGAGCACGCGGGTGAGGTCGCTGTTGAACTGTTTCAGGTCGATGGCGTTGATCGACTCGTAGTCGTACTCGCCGAATTCATCGAGCGGAGTGGTCACGCGATCCACGAAGTAGTCGTCGAGCGAGATCATCTCGGGCTTGAGCAGGTTGGCCATGAGCTGGATGGCAAGGCGCTTGGTGGTGGTGGTCTTGCCCGACGACGACGGTCCGGCGATCAGAATGATGCGCGCGCCTCCGCGGCGGTATCGCTCGCTGATGCGGTGGGCTATGCCGGCAATGTTTTTGTTGTGCAGCGCCTCGGCCAGATTGATGATGTCGGCGGTGCGTTTTTTCTCCACGAGGCGGTTTATTTCGCCGGCGTTGCGGATGCCCAGGATGTTGTTGAACTCCACGTATTCGGTGAATGCCTTGTACATCTTCTCCTGGTCGCCCGTGGGTGCGGCCACGGCATCCTCCGTGGCCAGCAGCAGGAATCCCTTCTTGAACGCCCGCAGGTCGAAGGTGCGCAGCAGGCCGGTGCGGGGCAGCAGCGCGCCGTAGTAGCTGTCGCAGATGCTGTCGAGGCTGTAGTAGCGGGCGTAGAGCTGATGCAGTGTCTCGAGCAGGAGCACTTTGTCGTGCAGTCCCTGGCGGCGGAAAATCTCGATCACGTCTTCGGTGCGTTCTTCGTGGTATTCGAAGGGCAGGTCGGCATCCACCAGGCGGTACATCTCGGCGGAGAGCTGCGCCAGGATGTCGGGGGTGATGGGGATGTAGCCGTTTTTGTCGCTCAGGGTGCAGTAGTAGCCGCGGGCGATGGAGTGCTGCACGCGCAGGGTGGCCAGCGGTGCCACGCTGCACACGGCACGATACAACATCATGCACAGCGACCGCACGTAGGCTCGTTTGCCCGAGGCGGATGTTACCGGCAGAAATTCCACCGTCTTGGGCTGATACACGCAGTAGTTCATAGCCTCGGTCTTGTTGTTCACGCGTGCCACCACGGGCTCGAAATCGAGATCGAGGCGAGCGGCGGTGTCGAGCAGATTGTCGCCGCCTGTCACCTCCACGTAGCGCTCGAGGTTCTGGCAGTAGATGTTGAATCGGTTCATGATTTTATGGCTGGGGGGAAGGTTGTGGTTTTTAAAAGGGAGGATAAAAAATTACTCGCGCAAGCGCGAGTCGATAATGATGGTCACGGGGCCGTCGTTGCACAGTTCCACGGCCATGTGGGCTCCGAAAACGCCTCTCTGCACTTCCAGGCCGTGGGCCTCATGCAGCAGGCTGCAAAACATATTATATAAGGGCACGGCCAGGTCGTGGCCCGCTGCCCTGATGTAGCTCGGGCGGTTGCCCTTGCGGGTGGAGGCGGTGAGCGTGAACTGGCTCACGGCGAGCACCGCCCCGCCGGCATCGGCCACGGAGCGGTTCATCACGCCGGCTTCGTCGTCGAATATGCGAAGGCCCGCGGTCTTGGCCGCGAGCCACCGGGCATCGTCGGGAGTGTCGCCGTGCTCCACGCCCACGAGCACAAGGAGGCCGCGGGCAATGCTGCCCGAGACCTCCCCCTGTACGCTCACCGTGGCGTGGGTCACTCGCTGAATCACCAGCCGCACGGCTATCAGTATTTGATGAGCGATGTCACCTCGGCGTCGGCGGGCAGGTTGGCGCGGCCGTTGAGGGCTTCAAGCTCTATGATGAAGTTGATGTAGATTTTCTTGGGGTTCATGCTCTTCACCAGCTCGTAGCAGGCAGCCATGGTGCCGCCGGTGGCGAGCACGTCGTCGTGGAGCACAACCACGTCGTCGGGCCCGATGGCATCGCGGTGCATCTCGATGGTGTCCGTGCCGTATTCCTTGGCGTATTCCATGCGCACGGTGTCGGCGGGAAGTTTGCCGGGCTTGCGGGCGGGCACGAATCCTGCGCCCAGTTCAAAGGCCAGGATCGAACCGCCTATGAAGCCGCGCGACTCGATGCCCACAACCTTGGTCACGCCCTTGTCGCGGTAGAGCTGCGAGAGGTCCCAGCCGATGATGTGGAGGGCGCGGGGGTCCTTGAATGCGGTGGTGAGGTCTTTGAAGAGGATGCCCTTGGAGGGGAAATCCTCTACGTCGCGGATTTTGGATTTGATGTATTCCATTCTTTTGAGTGTTATGTTAATTATTTGATATTCCGCTGTTTGTCGTTTTATTGTTTCACGTGGAACAATTTTATGCGTTTTTGTTGAGCAGAATCAGGAGCACGTTTACGTCGGCCGGCGACACTCCCGGGATGCGCGACGCGTGTCCCAGGGTTTCGGGCCGGTGCTTGATCAGCTTCTGCCTGGCCTCCGTGCTCAGCGCCGTGATGGAGGCATAGTCGAGCTTGGAGCCCAGGGTCACGTCCTCGAGGCGGCGCAGGCGCTCGGCTGCCATCTCTTCGCGCTTGATGTAGCCGTCGTATTTGATCAGAATCTCGGCCGACTCCACCACCTCGTCGCGGCGGTGGGCGGGGATGCTTTCGAGCAGCTGCTGCAATTGGGGCACGGCGGCCGCGATCGAGGCAATGCCCACGCGCGGACGCATCAGCACGCTTTGCAGCTTCACTCCCTGCTGCAGCGGAGCTTCGCCCAGTGATTCCAGCACGGGGTTCACGGCTGCCGCCTTCACCGAGAGATCGGAGGCGAGTTCCACGATGGCGTCGCGCCACTGCAGCTTCTCCTTCAGGCGCTGCATCTGTGCGTCGCCCGCAAGGCCTATGGCGTGGGCGGCGGGAGTTAGGCGCTCGTCGGCGTTGTCCTGGCGCAGCAGTATGCGGTACTCGGCGCGCGAGGTGAACATGCGGTACGGCTCGTCCACGCCCTTGGTCACGAGGTCGTCTATGAGCACGCCTATGTAGGCCTGGTCGCGGCGTAGCGTGAAGGGCGGGCGGCCCTGAGCCTTGAGCGCGGCGTTGGCGCCGGCTATGAGTCCCTGGCCCGCGGCTTCCTCATATCCGGTGGTGCCGTTCACCTGTCCGGCGAAGAATAGGCCTGGCACAAGGCGCGTCTCCAGCGTGTGGCGCAGCTGCGTGGGGTCGAAAAAGTCGTATTCGATGGCGTAGCCGGGGCGGTGGATCTGCACGTGGCGCAGTGCGGGAATCGTCTGTAGGGCCTCGATCTGGATATCCATGGGCAGCGACGACGAGAAGCCGTTCAGATAGTATTCCGTGGTGGTCTCGCCCTCGGGCTCCAGGAAGAGCTGGTGCTCGGTCTTGTCGGCGAAGGTCACGATTTTGGTTTCGATGGAGGGGCAGTAGCGCGGGCCTATGCTCCGGATTTGTCCGTTGTAGAGTGGAGAATCGGGCAGACCCCGCCGCAGCACTTCGTGGGTGGCCTCGGAGGTGTAGACGGTGTGGCAGGCGCGCCGCTTCAGGGGCGCCTCGGGCGCGGGGCCGTAGGAGAAGCGGTGGAAATCCTCTTCGTCGGGTTGCTCCACGGTCTTGCTCCAGTCCACGCTGCGGCCGTCGATGCGCACCGGTGTGCCCGTCTTCATCCTCGCCGTCTCGAATCCGAGGGAGGCGAGTTGCTCGGTGATTCCGTGGCTTGCGGGTTCGGCGATGCGTCCGCCCGGCAGCTGCACGCGGCCTATGTGCATGAGGCCGTTCAGGAATGTGCCGGCTGTGAGAACCACGCAGGGGGCTTCGAACCGGGCTCCCTGGGCCGTGAAAACACCCTGCAGGGTCTTCGTTTCGGGGTCGATATCGAGGGCCGTCACGGCATCCTGCCACATGTCGAGGCCTTCGGTGTTTTCAAGCAGGCGGCGCCACTCGGCCGAGAATCGCATGCGGTCGGCCTGCGCGCGCGGGCTCCACATGGCCGGGCCTTTGGAGCGGTTGAGCATGCGCATCTGGATAGCTGCTGCGTCGGTCACCCGGCCCATGCGTCCGCCCAGGGCATCGATCTCGCGCACGATCTGGCCTTTGGCAATACCGCCCACGGCGGGATTGCAGCTCATCTGCGCTATCTTATTCATGTCGTGGGTAATGAGCAGGGTGCGGGCTCCCAGGCGGGCCGCCGCGCTCGCTGCCTCGCAGCCGGCATGGCCGGCTCCCACCACTATTACGTCATACCGGAAGTTCATCGATGGCTTGTGCTATATCGGCCGGCAGAAGCGCCAGGGCCTGATCTTCATGCATTTCCATTATCTCTCGTTCGCCCGGGCCTTTGTCGTTGATGCCGCAGAGATGCAGGATGCCGTGTATGATCACCCTGTGCAGCTCGCGCAGATAACCGGCCCCCACCTGCGCGGCGTTGCTGCGCACGGTGTCGAGCGATATGAACATGTCGCCTGAGACCACGCGGCCATGCGAGTAGTCAAAGGTGATGATGTCGGTGTAGTAATCGTGATTGAGAAAACGGCGGTTCACGTCCAGTATCTTCTCGTCGTCGCAGAAGATGTAGGTGACCGGCCCTAATATACGGTTGTGCGCCGCCACGACTTGTTCAATCCACTGTTCAAGTCTTCGGGTGTCAACGCCTTGAAGTCGCACCCCGTCGCATATCCACTGAAATGCAGGTGTCATCAATTCGCAATTAGAGTACAAAGATAGTATTTTTTTTTGAAAATCGAATTTGTTTTGATTTTTTCTCTCCTTTGATCGATTCCGATTAATCATGATTATCGAGATAAATCTCGAATAATCAGCATATTAGCCAATTTTTCACCCTCTGAGGTTTTAAAATTTGCGATTGCTCGGCCGCGTGTGCGGCAATTTTTGACGGAATTTCACTATCTTTGCCACTATGGATAAGAAACTTTTTCTGCTCGACGCCTATGCGCTCATCTATCGTGCATACTATGCCATGATACGCGCGCCGCGCTACACATCGGCCGGTCTCAACACATCGGCCATCTTCGGATTCTGCAACACGCTCGACGAAATCCTCAAGAAGGAAGATCCGGGGTTCATAGCCGTGTGCTTCGACCCCAAGGGCGACACCTTCCGCCATGAGGCCTATCCCGACTACAAGGCCCAGCGCGAGAAGCAGCCCGAGGATATCACGGCGTCCATTCCTTATATTAAAGAAATACTGGCGGCCCACCGCATCCCCGTGATAGAGGTGCCGGGCTTCGAGGCCGACGACGTGATAGGCACCCTCAGCCGCATGGCCGAGGCCGAAGGCTATATCACATATATGATGACGCCCGACAAGGACTACGGCCAGCTCGTGACGCCCCGCGTGCTGCAATACCGTCCGGCGCTGGGCGGCAAGGGCTTCGAGCTGCGCGGGCCGGCCGAAATTTGCGAGCGCTACGGCATCAGCCGCCCGGCCCAGGTGGTGGACCTCCTGGCCCTCGAGGGCGATGCCAGCGACAATGTGCCCGGCTGTCCCGGCGTGGGCGAGAAAACGGCTGTGAAGCTCGTGGCCGAGTACGACAACGTGGAGAACATCATCGAGCATGCCCCCGAAATCAAGGGCGCGCTGGGCAAGAAGGTGGCCGCCGGAGCGGAGCAGATTCTATTCTCGAAATTTCTGGTGACGATTCGCACCGACGTGCCTCTGGGCGACCTCACCATAGAGTCGCTGGAGCGCCGCGAGCCCGATGTGGAGGCCCTTCGCGACGTTTACCGCCGCCTCGAATTCCGCAGTTTCCTGAACCGCCTGGGCGAATCTTCCGCCGCAGCCGCTCCGGCTCCCGCCGCGCCCGAGCAGCTGTCGCTTTTCGACGAGTCCCCTACCCTGCCCCGCACCGAAACTCCGGCGCAGCCCGCGCAACTCGCGCGCCAATATAGCCTGGCCGAGACCACGGAGCCGGTCCGGGCCTTTGTGGAGCGCGCATTGGCCTCCGGGGGAGAGATTGCCGTGGCATTCAACGCCCCGGGTGAGAGCGCCATGACAGCCGCTCTCGAGGGCATAGCCGTGGCCTGCGGAGGCGAGGCGGTGTACGCTGCCATGCCTGAATTCGACCACGAACGACGCGCCATGCTCGACGCGCTGCGCCCGCTCTTCGGCGGCGCGCGCACGGTGGCCGCCCACGACGTGAAGCGAGCTATGGTGCTCCTGCGCCGCGAGGGCATCAAATGGACCGCACCCTACTACAGCACGTCGGCAGCGCGCTATGTGCTCAACGCCGAGATGAGCAACGATCTCGCCGACGCCGCCTTCCGCTATCTCCACCTGCAGCTTGCCGACTATTCCCTGGCGGCCACGGCCCGCCGCAAGCTGCGCTATGCCACGCCGGCGGAGGCTGCGGAGGCCATGTGTGAGCGCGCCGAGGCCGTGCTGCTGCTCGCGCCCGAGCTGCGCAGGCTGATCGAGGCCGACGGCCTCACGGCACTCATGACCGACGTGGAACTGCCCTTCATTCCCGTGCTCGCGGGCATGGAATGGGAGGGCGTGCGCATAGATCCGCGCGTGCTCGCCGAGATTTCAGCACGCATGCACGCCCGCCTTGCCGAGCTCGAAGCCAAAGCCGCCGAACTGGCCGGAGGGCCCTTCAATCCGGCTTCGCCGGCGCAGGTGGGTCAGGTGCTTTTCGAGCGCCTCGCTATAGATCCCAAGGCCAAGCGCACCAAGCGCGGCGCCTGGAGCACCACCGAGGAGGAGCTGAACAAATACGTGAACGCGCATCCCCTGGTGGGGCTCATTCTCGAGATCCGCGGCCTGCGCAAGCTGCTCACCACCTACGTGGACGCTCTGCCCCGCCTAATCGACCCGCGCGACGGTAAGCTGCACACCACATTCAATCAGACGGTTACGGCCACAGGACGCATTTCCTCCACCAATCCCAATCTACAGAACATCCCCATACGCACCGAGGAGGGCCGGGAGATACGCCGCGCGTTCATCGCCGACCCCGGCGACCTGCTGCTATCCGCCGACTATTCCCAGATCGAGCTGCGCCTGATGGCCGACATGAGCGGCGATCCCGAGATGGTGCAGGCCTTCCTACACGGCAGCGATATCCACCGCGCCACGGCTGCCAAAATCTACGGCGTGCCTCTCGACAGCGTGACCGACGCTCAGCGCCGAGCCGCCAAGACGGCCAATTTCGGCATCATCTACGGCATCTCGGCCTTCGGGCTGAGCGAGCGCCTGGGCATACCACGCGGCGAGGCGAAGGCGCTGATCGACGGCTATATGCGCACCTATCCGGGCGTGCAGCAGTATATCGAGAAAAGCATCGAGGGTGCCCGCGAGCGCGGCTACGTGTCCACCCGCATGGGCCGCAAGCGTTATCTGCCCGAGATCAACTCGCGCAACGCCACGGTGCGCGGCTTTGCCGAGCGCAATGCCGTGAACGCACCCCTGCAGGGCACCGCGGCCGACATCATAAAGCTGGCCATGATAGCCATCGACAAGGAGATAAAGGCTCGCGGCATGCGCTCGCGCATGATACTGCAGGTGCACGACGAACTTATCTTCAACGTGAAGCCCGACGAGCTCCCCACCCTCCAGACCATCGTGGCCGAGTGCATGCGCGGCGCCTACAGCGGCCGCGTGCCGCTGGAAGTGAGCGCCGGCGTGGCCACCGACTGGCTCGAGGCGCATTGAGTTTTGGATATCGTATAAGTTGTATAATTCGTATAAGTCTTATAAGTTTTATAAGTCTTATGTCGGGGGAAGGCTGCGGGGCAGGCGGGAGCGGATGGCGTGCTCGGCTGCGTTCATGAGCAGGGAGAGGGTGGCGGTGGCTGCGAGGGCTATCGCCAGGGAGGCGGCTGCGGGCAGAGTGGCGGCGCCGTACTGCACGAGCAGCTGAATCACGGGCCAGTGGAGGAGGTAGATGTTGTACGACACGTTGTCGCGGCGGCCTTCCCACGTGCCCCAGCGGCCCACCATCGACACCCACACCACGGCGGTGCCCATCACGGCCGGTTCGAGCCACAGGCCATAGGCGGGGATATAACCGGCGGCAATCATGGCCGCGAGGCAGCCCAGGCCCGCGACTGCCTTGTGGCGCAACAGCACGGGCAGGAAGCGGCACCAGAGCACGCCCACGTAGAAATAGCTGAGCTGTCCCAGAAACTGGCGGCCGAGGATATTGTAGATCTCGCTGCCGGTGCGCTCGTAGATCCACATGAGCAGGGCCCTGTAGGCGCAGGCGAGCACGTAGATGGCCGCGAACACCACGGGGCCGCGCAGGCGCGTGCGGCGCAGCAGCCACACCACCAGCGGGGGCGTGGCGTAGAGGCTCCATTCCACTTTCATGGTCCAGAGCGAGGCATCGGCGGCCGGGAGCACGGAATCGGTGAACACGCCAGGAAGCGTGGGCTCCAGAAAGTTCAGGAAGCTCATATTTGCCGCCAGATAGCGCCAGAAGTGCGAGGATGTGAAATAGTCCCGGGCGCCCAGCGTGGAGGCCAGGGAGAGGCCCAGAGCGCACAGAAGCACCGTCATCCAGTAGGCGGGCAGGATGCGGCGGGCGCGGGCGTAGAAATATTGCACGGCGCTGCCTTTGCGCAGGTAGCTGCCGTAGATCAGGAAGCCGCTGAGGGCGAAGAATCCCCCTACCCCCTGATAGCTGCTCACGGGGAAGGGCACGGAATTGCCCGTGAGGAGGTTGAAATGGTCGATCACCACGGCCAGCGCAAGGATGTAGCGCACGATGCCCATGTTGTTGGGCACGGGCACGGAGTAGAGCCGATTTGACATCCTTTATTTGAAAGTGTAGGTGATGTAGGCGGTGGATTCCTCCGGGGCGTTGTCGTCGTGGCGGGTGAAGCGGCGGGAGCGCACCTCGGCCTCCACGGCGCGGCGCACTGCCGCATCGGTGGCCGCGGGGGCGTCGCCTCCAAGGAAGGCTACGGATGTGACGCGGCCCGTGCGGTCGATGGTGAGCCTCATTTTCACACTGCCGGTGACGCTGCTGGGCACCTTGGCATAGGCCGGGATAATCCATCCGCCGCCTGCACTGCCGCTGCCTCGGCCGTTGAGCGCCGAGGGGGAGTCGGAGGGTGCTCCGCCCTGCCCCGGCTTCTTGCCGGTGGATGCCGCGGCGGCATTTCCGGCGGCGTTGCGGAAGGCATTCTGAGTGTTGGCCGTGGCGCGTCGGCGCGCTTCTTCCTCAAGGCGCTGCTTCTCGAGTTCCTCTTTCGAGGGCCCGGTGTGCTCGGGCTTTTTGGGTGTGGTCTTCACGGGCGACGGCTTGGTGGATGCCACGGTGGCTGGGGCCTCGGCGGGCTTGCCTGCGTCGTCCACGTGGTGGCCGCTCTCCGGGGCCGGCAGGGCCTCGCCCTCGGCGGGCTCGGGCAGCGGCACTGGAGCCGGATCGTCGTGTGCCGGAGCGGGGCTCATGGGCAGGTCGATGATTTCGGCAAATTCCTCCTCCATGGTGATGTCGGAGTGGTGGCGCGGCGGCCATTCGCGGTCGGTCCGGCACATGTCGAGGTGCCCCAGGCACAGCCACAGGGCTATGAGGATGCACACCAGGAGGGTGATCAGTGCGGGATACAGTCGGTTGCTGCGGGTCATGGTTCCGGCACCGGGTCAAAGGATGGAATTTCGGGAACCGGCGCGGCCGCGGGCTTTGTGGCCAGCACCATGCGCAGAGAGGCCTCGGCGCCGGCGTTGAGCACGGCCACCACCTTGCCGTAGGGCACGGCTTCGTCGGCGTAGACGGCGAAGGCCGCCGTGCTGTCCTGCGCGTTGATCAGGCGCAGATAGTCGATGAGCTGCGTGGCGGGCACGGGCATGGGCTCGGCCTGGTCGAGACTCACGTAGGTTTCGCCCGCGGCGTCCACGTAGATGCGCGTGGAGGGCTTCAGCGGTGTCTGCTCGCTGCTCTCGGGCAGGTTGATCTCGAGTGCCGTGGGAAACACGAATGTGCTCGTGACCATGAAGAACACGAGCAGGAGGAAAATCACGTCGGTCATGGAAGCCATCGAGAAGGTGGCCATCATGTCCTGCTGTCGTTTGAGTGCCATGGCTCTACACGCTTGCGGGTTCGTTGAGCAGGTCCATGAATTCCATGGTGCGGGCTTCCATCATGTTCATGACCTTGTTGATGCGTGCCACCAGGAAGTTGTAGGCAAACATGGCCGCGATGCCCACGATGAGGCCAGCCACGGTGGTGACGAGAGCCGTGTAGATGCCGCCTGCGAAGTCGCCGATGCCTGCGGCATTGCCTGCCGAAGCGATCGAGTAGAAGGCCTGGACCATACCTATCACGGTGCCCAGGAATCCCAGCATGGGGGCGCCGGCTGCTGCGGTGGCGAGCCAGGGCAGTCCCTTGCTGAGGGCGGCCACTTCGAGGTTGCCGGTGTTCTCGATGGCCACGAGCACATCGTTCATGGGGCGGCCTATGCGGGATATACCCTTGGCGATCAGGCGTGAGTATGGCGAACCGGTGGCGCGGCACAGATTGAGGGCGCTCTCGATCTCGCCGTCGTGGATGTAGTCTTTGATGCGCTTCATGAACGATTCGTCGAAGCGTGCGGCGCGGGTGGTGGCTATGGTGCGGTCGGCGAGCACGTAGATCGAGATCACCAGCAGCAGGGCCAGTATAATCATGATCCAGCCGCCTTCCACGCACAGCTCCCAGAGCGACAGCGGCTGCGGAGCGGGTGTCTCGGCTGCCGCGGCCACGGCATCGGCCACGGAGGGCATGGTGTTGATCACAGTGTCGGCCACGGTCTGAGTCATGGCGGTGGCTGCTGCGGCCACGGTGTCGGCCGCGATGGCCGTGATTTCTTGAAGCGGAAGCATATGTTAAGACTTTTACTATTTGTCGAGTGCCTTGCGGTAGCGGCGTATGGTTTCCTCGAGGCCCATATACAGGGCGTCGCAGATGAGTGCGTGGCCGATGCTCACTTCGTCGAGGTAGGGCACGCGTGTGGCGAAGAAATGCAGGTTTTCGAGGTTGAGGTCGTGGCCGGCGTTCACGCCTATTCCGGCGCTGTGGGCTGCGCGTGCGGCCTCCGCGAAGGGTGCCACGGCTCGCTCGGGGTCGGTGGGGAAGAGGTCGGCGTAAGGCTTGGTGTAGAGCTCCACACGGTCGGCTCCGGCGCGTGCGGCCGCCCGCACGGCTGCGGGAGCGGCATCAACGAAGATGCTGCATCGGATGCCGGCTGCGGTGAGGCGCTCGGCCACTGCGGCGAGCTCGTCGAAATTCGCCTCCACGTCCCATCCGGCGCTGGAGGTGACGGCGTCCGGCGCGTCGGGCACGAGGGTGACCTGCTCGGGCTTCACCTGTAGCACCAGCTGCATGAACTCCGGCGAGGGATATCCCTCGATGTTGAATTCCTTGTGCACCACGGGGCGCAGGCGGATCACGTCGGAGCGGCGTATGTGGCGCTCGTCGGGGCGGGGATGCACGGTGATGCCGTCGGCGCCGAAGCGCTGGCAGTCATCGGCCGCCTGAATCACCGACGGGCGGTTTTCGCCGCGGGCATTGCGCAGGGTGGCTATTTTATTGATATTTACGCTGAGTGATGTTTTCAAAGCGATTTTTTTTATTCTATAACATATATTACGGCTGCAAATACGCCGAAAATGTGTAAATTTGCATCAGGCAAAGCGCCTCTGACATGCAAAATTAGTCAGAAATACCGATATGACGAAAGATTTAACGGCAAAAGATATAAAAAAATTGACCCCGGAGGAGCTCTACGCGCCCGCTGCCGAGGCCTGCCATATCCTGCTGTGCTGCCGCCGCGACCAATATTCGGCCTCGCGCATAGCCCGTGCCGTGGAGGATGTGGACGCCCATGTGCTCAATCTCAACGTCACAGCCCTGCAGCTGCCGGGCCGCGAGGAGGGCGAGTGTGTGGTGGTGGCCCTGCGCGTGGGACGCCGCGACGCCGCCGGCGTGGTGCGCTCGCTGGAGCGCTACGGCATGGAAGTGCTCGACTTCGAGGGTACCGCCGGCACGCCCGACGACGAGACCGCCCGCGCCCGTGCCGCCGAATTGCTCCGCTATCTCGAAATGTAGACCACGATATGATTATAGCCATCTACGGCAGCCGCCGACAAGACGCCCATCTCCCTGACCTCGAGGCTTTCCTGCGCTCGCTCGACAGCGCGGGCCACGAGGTGGTGATGCACCCCAAGCTCTACAATTACCTGCTCCCGCTCATCCCCGCGGCCCTGCGCTGCGTGCGCCGCGTGCTGCCCTCGGCGGCCGAGGCCGGCGCGCAGCTGTGTGTGAGCATAGGCGGCGACGGCACTTTCCTGCGCACAGCGCAATGGATAGGCCCCGCGGCCACGCCCATAGCCGGCGTGAACACAGGCCACCTGGGATATCTCACGGCCATGGGCATCGAGGGGCTGCAAGGACTCGTGCCGGCCTTCGAGGCCGGCCTGATGCGCAGCCATGCCCGCAGCCTCATAGAGGTGACCTCGCCCGAGCTGCCTTTCAGCCCCTACGCTCTCAACGAAGTGGCGCTGCTGAAGAGCGAGACGGCGGCCATGATCACCGTGGCGGCCACGCTGGACGGCACGCCACTGGCGGAGTACCGCGTGGACGGCCTCCTGGTGTCGACCCCCACGGGCTCCACGGCCTACAACCTGAGCGTGGGCGGCCCCATCGTGCAGCCCTCGGCGCCGGTGTGGACGGTGTCGCCCATCGCGGCACATTCGCTGTCGATGCGTCCGATAGTGATCAACGACAGCTGCGAGCTTACCCTGACGGCCACAGGCCGCACGCCCCACGTGCGCCTGAGCATCGACGGCCGCGGCGTGCAGCTCGACACTCCCGCTACGGTGAAGCTTCGGCGCGCTCCATTCGACGTGCATATGCTCCAGGGACCCGACTACGGCTTCGCCTCCACCCTGCGCCACAAGTTGCACTGGGGCGAGGACTGACCCATGAAATCAGAATATATTGAATGGCCCGGCCTGGGGCGCGCGCTGCTGGTGCGCAATCCCCGCGCCCGCCGCTTTGCTGCCCGCTGGACGGCTCCCGGCGAGCTGCGCCTTTCGGTGCCGGCGCGCGCCACGGCCGCGCAGATAGCCGCGGCTATGGAGCAGCTGGGACCCAGGATGCTGCCGCGCGCTCCGCAGGCTGCGGGCGCACCCTGCCGTCCGGGCACGGTGATAGAGACCACTGGGCTGAAAATCACAGTGGAAAGCTCGCATCAGGCGCCGGCCGGAGGCGTGGCTCTGCGCGGCACCACGGCCGAGGCCACCCTGCTGATTCATCCGGATGCCGATGCGGCATCGGCGGCGGTGGCGCGTGCCATCACGAGGCTGCTCATGCGGGTGGCGGCCCACCGCGCCACGGCCGTGCTTCTGCCCATGGCGCGCGCTACGGCCGAGCGGCTGGGTGTGAGGCCACGGCGGTGGGCGATAGGCCGCGGGCTGCGCACTCTGGGCACGTGCAGCCCCTCGGGCACCGTGACGCTGAGCGCCGCGCTGATGTTCTTGCCCGACGAGCTGCGGGAGTATATCGTGTGTCATGAGTTGGCTCATCTCACCCATATGGACCACAGCGCGCGCTTCCACGCCCTGTGCGACCGCTATTGCGGCGGCCGGGAGGCTGCCTTGCGGGCTGCGTTGCGTGCTTTCCGCTGGCCTATACCGCGATGAGGCCGCCGCCCGGAGACAATCACGCCCCTGCTGCCAATGGGGCTGCGGGGGCGTGTGCTGTATGTGGGCCGGTAATTATTCCTTGGGGAGCGCGTAGGCGCCGAGGGCGGGCGAGGTGCCGCGGGGGTGGCCCAGGCAGTCGGTGGCTGCGTCGGGGTGTGTGAGCGAGGGATCGGCGGCACCCAGGGCGGGCGAATCGGGCTGCAGGCGGTAGTCGAACACGTAGGCCGAGCGGTCGTTGCAGTAGAGCGGGTCGGTGTCCCAGAGGCAGGATATGAAGTTGGCATCGTCGGTGCCTGCGCTCTTGAGCAGGCAGGATTGCAGCCGCACGTGGCTGCCCGATAGGTCTTTGTGGCTGAGGTCGTCGCCCAGTCCGTAGATGATGCTGTTGGTCATCAGCAGCTGCGTGCGGGGCGCTCCGCTGCCGTCGTCGTCGCCGTCGATGCCCGTGTGGGCCAGCTGCAGAGCGGGGCCTGAGATGGCCGAGAAGAGGTAGTAATTGGCCAGCGTGCAGTGGTTCACGGTGTGCTCGCCGCCTTGCAGGTAGAGCAGCCCCTCGCCTCCTTCGGCGAGCTCGGTGCCCAGAATGGCGGTGGAGGCGTGGACGGCTTCGAGCACGAGGCCGGCGGAGTTGTGTAGGCGGCAGTTGAGCACTTTCAGGTCGGGCACGCGGCCTGCTGCGGGGTCGCCGTTGATGGCGAGTCCCTGCCAGGTGTTGCGCATGTCCACGTTGCGCATCACGCTTGCGCTGCTTGTGGATGTGAAGAACAGGCCGGTCCACTGGCGCGACATGATGTCGAAGGATATGTCGCTCACGACGTTGCCGGTGCGGTCGCCGGCCATGTGGATCCAGGCGTCGGGCGTGCCCTCGGCGCGGAGGGTGCCGCGCACGGCCATGTGTGCGCCGTCGTGGAAGTACATTTCCGTGCCGGGCAGGATGTTGAGCGTGGCGCCGGGGGCCACCACAAGCGAGTCGTAGACGATATAGGGGCGCGCGGGGTCGGTGTCCATGGTGCCCGTGACGGTGCGGGCGTGCAGGCGCACGGCGTCGCGGCCCGTGGCGCGGAGCACCACGCTGCGGGTGACGCCGTTGCATGTGTAGTCGAGCCTGGCGTCGACGGGCACGGGGGTTGTGAGGCCGTTGGGGGGCAGGGTGGCCTCCACGAAGATGAAAATGGAGTCGCGGTTGCGTATCTCCACGTCGTGAAATTCCTTGCCGCTGAAGCCGTCGACGTTGATGCGGAAGTGGTCGCTCGCGTCGCCCGCGAGGGATATTGAGCTGATCGATACTGATTTTGATGCGCGGTTGTGGAGCGTGAAGCGGAATGTGGGGGTGCACTCGTCGGTGAACACGGTGCCCAAATGGAGCGTGTCGACGCTCGCCACGGGAGCATCCGCCGGCGCTGTGGTGAAGCTGTCCTCGATGCAGCCGCCGAGGGCTGCCGCGAGCAGCAGGGAGAGGGAGAGCAAAATATTTTTCATGCAGCTGATTATAAGACTTATAAGACTTATATGATTTATAAGACTTATAATATTAACGCGAAGCAGCCTCGATTATTGCGCGTGCGGTGTCGGGGTCGAGGCTGCGCAGCGGCTCTATCACGAATGGCCGCAGTGCCGCGCGCGGGTGCGGCAGGGTGAGGCGGGGCGTGGAGAGGCGCATGCCGTCGATGTCGATGATGTCGATGTCGATGGGGCGGTCGCAGTAGAGGCCCTCCGGGGTGCGGTGCGGCGCGCCGCGGCCCACGGCGCGCTCGATTGCCAGCAAGGCGTCGAGCACGGCCTCAGGCGGCTCCGCAGTGGCATTGTGGAGCATCACGGCAAGGTTGAGGAAGCGGTGTGGCGAATCGTAGCCCCATGGCTCGCTCTCTACTGGGCCTGCTGTGGCGATGGATGCCGAGGGCCAGCGCGAAGCAATCAAGGCGACAGCCTGCCCGATGAGAGCGCGGCTGTCGCCTTGATTAGAACCTATGTTGATGTGGACGCGCATCAGATGCTGCGTGCCACTTCCACTTCTTCGAAGCTTTCGATGATGTCGCCAACCTTCACGTCGTTGAATCCGGCGATTGAGAGGCCGCAGTCGTAGCCCGACACCACTTCTTTCACGTCGTCCTTGAAGCGCTTGAGCGAGCCGAAGGTGCCGGTGTAGCGCACGATGCCGTCGCGAATGACGCGCGCCTTGGCGGTGCGCTTGATCTTGCCCTCGCGCACGATTGCGCCGGCGATTGTGCCCACCTTGCTGATGTGGTAGGTCTCGAGCACCTCGGCTGTGCCGGTGATTTCCTCCTTGAGCTCGGGTGCGAGCATGCCCTGCATGGCGTCCTTCACTTCCTCGATGGCGTCGTAGATCACGGAGTAGAGGCGGATCTGCACACCCTCGCGCTCGGCCACGCGGCGTGCGGCCTGCGAGGGACGCACCTGGAAGCCGATGATGATGGCGTCGGATGCGGCGGCGAGTGTGACGTCGCTCTCGGAGATCTCGCCCACGGCCTTGTGGAGCACGTTCACCTGGATTTCCTCCGTGGAGAGCTTGATGAGCGAGTCGCTCAGAGCCTCGATGGAGCCGTCCACGTCGCCCTTGACGATGATGTTGAGCTCCTGGAAGTTGCCGATGGCGCGGCGGCGGCCGATATCCTCGAGGGTGAGGATCTTTGTGGTGCGCAGTCCTTGCTCGCGCTGAAGCTGCTCGCGCTTTGAAGCGATCTCACGGGCTTCCTGCTCGGTGTCCATGACATTGAAGGTATCGCCGGCAGTCGGTGCTCCGTTGAGGCCGAGGATAAGCGCGGGAGTGGCCGGGCCGGCCTCCTTGATGCGCTGATTGCGCTCGTTGAACATGGCCTTGACCTTACCGAAATGATTGCCGGCAAGGATAATGTCGCCGGTGCGGAGTGTGCCGTTCTGCACGAGCAC